>JAZSPM010000065.1:0-3078 GCA_045537455.1 Candidatus Ornithomonoglobus sp.
CGAGACCGCCCTTGACATGGCGTAAAATTCGTGCTATATTATAGCTAAGGCAGAAAAGCCAAAATGTGGCTGTTCCTGCCCTAAAAATCGAATATTTTATCATAGAAAAATTGAATTTACAGAAAAAATCTCACACACCCCCTAAAAATCGAATATTTTATCATAGAAAAATCGAATTTACAGAAAAAATCTCACACACCCCCTCTTTTTTATTTTAGAATAAATTTATCACTGTTCCAGCATTTTATAACAACATCAAAATCGTTATCAACATCACAGGTAATACGTACTTTTTTAGTTTCTCCGGCTTTTAATAAAAAGAAATTATCACTAAGGAAAAATCTTATATTCTCATCTTCCGTTTCCACCGTCACAGGGAAAGCCGCAATTTCTGAATCGTTCGTAATTTCAATATCTGCAAAGCTGTACTTCCCATCTATGCCTTTATTGATAATTTTTGCTTCAAGCTTTGATTTTTGTGCTTTTACAAGTGTATTTTTAAGTTGACCGCCATTTTCAAAGTATAAATTTTCAGTAGGCTGTGTTCTGTATTTTTTATATAGCTCCGCATCGGAGAGGACAGATGTACATTTTATAAAATATACTGCTCTCGAAATTATATTATTATCTTTAGTAATATCAGCACTAATCAAAAAGCTTTTATCTGTATATAAAGCATCAGGCTTAAATGCTTCAAAATTATACTCCGACTTATCATCCGATACAACTACTGTATATTCTTTTGCAACGCTCATATCAGGAGCATAAACTGTAACATTTATCATACCGCCTTCAAGATTATCACCATTTTCGTTGAATATCTTTACCGATACAGGCACATCCTCACAAGGCGCTATAACAGTCCATTGCTGACACATACATATATTAACACGTGAATACGAATTTTTAACTGCATAATACGGATATATCGGCAAGCCCATACCATCTACAGTCTGAATTGCCGTTGTTGTCCATGGACGTTTGAATACCCATGGCATAACGCCTCCGCACACAGGATAATTTTCTCGCATTGATTGAATCATAAGCTGATAAAATTCATATGCCTGAACCTGCGTTGCTTCACATATATCTTCCAAAGTGAACGTATTTACATCACTTATCTGAGAAGCTCTTGCAAGCATTCTCGGGATACGGTGGGGAAGATATTCAGTGAAATGATTTATAAGCTCAGGAAAATTTTCGCCAAATTCTTTTGATGAAAGATCAGGTAAAACACCGGTGCTTTCTTTTTCGTTTATTAACTTTTTTAGTGTTCTGAAATTCGGAAAGCTGTGTATTCCCGATTCAGCTAAAAACGGAAGCTGCTTATAGCTATGCCTGTACCATGTAGGCTCCATATCACGGTAAACATGAGCACTACCCTTATCAGGAGTTGTATAATGAAAAATCCTTGACGGGTCTAACGTGCGTACTGTTCTGTCAATAACAAACATGCTTGCCGCATTACCTACGCTGTATGGATTAAACTCATTACCTCCACAGTGAATAACAAGTGATGTATGATTTCTTATACGATATATATTATATGCCTCATGTGATTCTAAAATCTGCTGGGGATAACCGTCACTGACGTTCTCATTCGCAAGAAAATGATCCTGCCATACCATAATTCCAAGCTTATCGCACAAATCATAAAATGTATCAGTTTCAGGCATTCCTCCGCCGCTCCATACACGCAGAAGCTGAATTCCCGCATTCTTTACCAAAGTTAACGCCCATTCATATTCATCAGGGTTAATATCATATAAAAAATCAAGTTGAGTCCAATTCATGCCTTTAAGGAACAATTTTTGTCCATTTACAGAAAACAAAAACTTTTCCCATCTTGTACGATATTTATTCCCTGGTGTAAAATCCGCACTGAATGTTCTTATACCCGTATTAAAAGAATTTGTATCGCATAATTTGCCATTACTGTACAGACTTATTTCAACATTATATAAAGGCTGATCACCCATACCGTTCGGATACCATAGCTTAGGATTGTTTATTACAAGCTCTTTTTTGAAAAACTGTAATTCCTGAAACTTATTTCCTTCTGTAAAAAGTCTATCAAAATCCGTAAGCTTTTCTGTATCTGTACTATCGTATACAACGTTCCCGTTTTCTTCAGTTATTCGGATATTTATCTGAACCTCATCATCAAGTGTTTTTCCTGTAAGTCCGCTATAATAAGCAAATGTATAGTCGCTACCGTTATAGCATCCGTAATACGGCTTTAATTCCTTTATTCTTCCATCAGCAATTTCAAACTCCAGTTTCAAAACTGCTTTTTCTTTATCAGCACTTTCTGTATACAGGTACGGACGACTTATATGAAGCTTGTCTGTAAGTTCAAGACGCACTCTGTTCCATATTCCTATAACCATAAAGTCGCCTGTGCTTGAATGATTGTCACGTGCCACATTCCACGGTATAAGATGCTTCTTTTGACCTTCACAATTATGAGAATCAAATGTATCCTTTATTCCATAATTGCACGCCTTCACTTCTACAATAATTTCATTTTTATCTTTGATATATTCTGCAATATCGCATACAGGGCCTCCAAACATACCCTCATGCTCACCTATCAGATTTCCGTTCACCCACACTCGGCTGTAATATGAAATACCGTCAAAGCAAAGGAATGCGTTTTTGTTTTCAGCAAACTCATCAATTTCAAAGCTTTTGCGGTAATACCATACTTTTTCATCTACCCAATGATAGAGCTTACTGTTTACTCCTTCATAAGGATGAGGAAGTATCCCTGCTTCATGCAAGGAAAAATACAAAGATTTCGGAATATCTGTTTTATACTCCCATTCAATCTCTGATAAGTCCTTAACACTTTCATCTTTCCATGCAAAATCCCACTTTCCTCCAAGGTCAATATGGTCTTTGCCTTTTCTCGGTTCAATATAATACGGTTGATTCAAATTCATAAAAATCCCTCCTTGTTTACATTATATCTTTTATATTAATACCTGTCAAAGAATTTCATATTATGAAACATTGACTTTTTTATATAGCGATGATATAATAAAGAAAAACAAATTAAGAGGAGCTGTTTTATAT
>JAZSPM010000008.1:0-36672 GCA_045537455.1 Candidatus Ornithomonoglobus sp.
CTTTCATACTCTACAGTAACAACATCATTGCCTGTTGTATCAATCGCTTTCTCTAATGCTCTTACATTCCATGGTCCACTTCTTCTGATTTTCAGTGTATATGTTCCGTCATCTTCCTTAACATCGGTTGCTTCAGCCAAAACATTACTTCCTGACTGTACCCAACCTTCTGCATTACCGCCATTTTCGTTCCATACTAAAATATTGTTTGTTTTTGCATTTGCAACATTTAATACCCCTACTTGACTCATTAACATTACAAGTACAAGTATACTTGAAAATAACTTTTTCATATCAATTTCTCCTTTTTTATATTATATATATTATATTATTAAATATCAGTTTTTAACTACCGATATTAAATAACCCACAGGCTGCGCAGCTTCTTTTGCTTCTTTTCTTAATTCCTCAAGTTTATTATTATAATCATCCTCATATGGCTTATATTCAGGATATTTTTTAATTGTAGAATAATAAACGTGATTTTTAAATTTCATTTCAAAAGCTTCAAGAGTCTCCTCTGATGAATATACGCTCGGCTTAGCCCCAAAGCTCTCAGCAAGAGCAATTGCTCTTAGTTTACTCATCACAGCATTTTTTTCGATTATCTTATTATAATTTTCTACCGCTCTTTGCTGATTTGGATTAAGACTTAACGTTGATATATTAATGCCATTACAAAGCTCATCCGATTGGTATGTGCCGATTTCATTCTCACCGAATTTTACAGTATACTCGCCTTCAGACAGACCTGTAATCTGAATTATTTCGCGGTTCATATCATCTGTATATGTCGGAATATACTCTTGTGCATATTTATAGCCGTCGTTGTACGCAAGCGGTATTGCCTGAGGCTTATACATAAACGTTCCGCCCTCTGATGTCATTTCAACCTCTGAAACCAAGGCTTTTTTCGCATTCGCTGTTCCAATTTCTGCGTTTATTTCACAGCTTGCAACAAGTCCGTCAACTCCTTGTTCCTTTAATATACTGTAAGCCACGATAAAATATCCGTTCGATGTTGGGTGAACACGGTCATTTGAGGCTATAATCTCACCCATAGTACCAGATTCTCTCGCTGAGCGAACAATATCATTCTGCAAGATATTTGTGTTGTAAAATTCCAATCCGTATTTATCCGCAAGTGCTTCAAGTCCGTTCGACAAATCCGTTAATCCTTGATTTATACCACCTGCATTCAGCTCTCCTGTAAGAGATAAATCCTCATCATACATAACGGGTGTTATAATATCAAGTGCAATATCATTTGCTTTACACAGCTTAATAATATCTTCAAAATTATTGAGCGAATCATTTATTATATCCGCCTTTGCACTATCACTATTTGCATATTTAAACGGAAGAGCAATATCGTTCACACCCATCATAATAGTCGCTCTGTTTACATTCTGAGAAAGTATATCGCTTTCAAAACGTCTAAGAATATCTCCTGACTGTTGACCGCTTATACCCTTATTATAAAAATAGTAATCAGCGTAAGGATTTTTTGTTTGATAAAAATGTTCAATTATCCCCGGATATGACCCGATATGGGTTATGCTATCACCTATAAATGCCACTCTATCTCCATCTTGGAATGTTGTCTCTCCGGCTCTCTGCTCCATATTAGCCTTAATCGGTATTTGTTTATTCTTCCACGCAAATCCCTTTACCATCACAGTACCGGCTGGAACCGTATAATCCGTAATTTTATCTACTTGTACAGTGCCTTCCTTATCAAACTCAAAGTCTTTATCAAGAAGCTTTGCATTCAATAGATTTCCTTCACCATCATACGTTGCAATCAAAAGCTGATATGCTGTAGCATCTGCCCATACATTTTTGATTTTTGCACGAAGCTCCACAACATCATTTTCATTAAAAACTCTCGCTCCGTCTGAAGTTACAAGTTCAAAATCACATTCAACTTCTTCTTCATGTATCTTAGCCTCCAGAATCCCTGATGTTACATCCTGATTCCCTGCTCTGACACTTAACGTACTACCAGCAACATCTCCATTAAATTTGAACTTTGAAAAATATGTTCCGTTTGTAATAGGCGTTTCATTAACATATTCAACTTTATTGCCATTCTTTATCAGAATAGTTACAAAACCCGTACCCATCATATCATGTGGCACTGTCCCTGAAATCACTACATTTTTACTTGATGAATCAATCTCTCTGATGTTTTCTGCAAACGAATTCAGACCAAAAACCACACTGGTTGCAAGCATTGTTGCTATTATTCTTTTTTTCATATCAATTTCTCCTTAATCTTTAATTTCTATACTATCATGCAATGCCGAATAATTTTTCAATTTATCAACAGCAACTATTTTTACACTCTTTTCATTATTTTTCAGTCCCGAAATATCAACCTTACAATCATTAAGCTCTTGTGATGCACCAATTAATTCATAGCTTATGGTTTTGGAATAAACAACCTTTCCGTTAGGTTCAACTACTAGTATAAACACTACAGGCTGAACCTCTTTTGAACCCGGATTGGAAATCGAATATTCAATATTCAATTTTGTTGCATCTTTTATTTTACAGTTTCCAAATTCATTTGATGCTTTACACGTAATATTCCGAACATTAGCACTTACTTCTTCCAATAAAGCTGTTTCAAAGTTAATCTCATAAGAATGTTCCGCTTTAGTTCCAATCTCATTTACAAGTTCATTTGCAGCTGTCAAAGTATATTTTGCATTATACTTTAAGTATCCGTTAACCTTTACTTCAAATGATGTATTATTTTCTGCAAGTATGCACTCATAAGAATTTCGTATCTCCTGACCATCTTCCATTATTTTTATTGTTTTTGAAAATTTGTTCCATGTATCAAGTAATACTTGCGTATTGAATTCAAACTTTACATTTTCAAATGGATTAACAGCTTGGGAATCATCACTCAGAAATACTCCTACATTTGCAATTCTTTCAGCATACAGATTTTTGATAAATACCTGTTCTACACCGCTATCCGATGAATTCATAACTGTTCTTAGTGCTTTGACATAATTACTTTTCGGCAAATTGCCGTTATTCAAAATATCTCTCACCTCAACAAACTCACCGTCAAGATACAAACTCACCTTCTGCATATTAAAGTCAAATATCATTCGTAAATTATGATATTCACTTGCATCAACATTTAAATTACTTACAAAATAATATTCACTGCCATTAATTCCTGCCCACCCAAGAGTATTATCAGAACGACGATACACTCTTATGCTCAAACCATTATCAAGCACAAATTCCGGAAGTGCCGAATTCCAATCTGAACAGCCACCGTTGCTGTTAATCTTTGCGTCAAAAGAGACATCAAGACCTGCATCACCAACAATATCCTTCAATTCATACGTGAATACAGATTTTTCTCCGCTTTGAAGATGTGAAGTCAATTCAGTTTCATTTCCTGATACACTAATGCTTTTTTCGCCCTTACCTGATATTTGCCAAGCTCCGATGTTTAATATATCTTCACCATTTTCAACTACGAAATCAGTTGTGTCTCCATCTGAAACTGTAAATTCCACTGAATACAAATCCTGGAGTATTGCACCATTTTCAGCCTCTAAACCTGCTTCAAGAACAAGTTTATATATTTTATCCGAAGCAAGACCGTCGAGTCTTATTTGTATCGTTTTATCATCATTCGTTCTACTCACATATTTATTGCATGATACAGCATTACCGTCCTCATCCATAATTATCAAAGCATCTCTTATATTCTCCGGTAAAACTTTTTGCGAAAAAGTAACAAGCATATTATTTTTATCTGCTGGTTCAGACAATGAAAAATTCACATCTGAAACATTAATCACACCACGCTGAATATTTAAGTTCTTTATTCTGTATTCCTGACTCGCATTTTCTTGCTGACCGCTATTGGCAAATCTAACCACAAATTTTTCCAAACTTTTTACACTTGAGTTCAGCTCAATTTCTCCGTTTGTTTTCACACCAGTATCATTATTGGTATGATAATACTTTAAGACGCCTGCCTCACTATCAAGTGTAAATCTAAAGCTATGCCATATATCATACGCATCCTTTAATTGTGACAAAACAACAGTACCTTTATTCCCAACTGAATGGTCAATCTTAAATCCGTTATATGCGTCATTACCGATTTGTACATAACTGCCATCATTAAAGCTAAAAACAATATGAGACTCATAATTATTTTTATACTTATAGATTTCCTCAGACGACATATACATATCAAATTCCATCACTAACGGTCTGCTATCCTCCATATCGTGTATATTAATTCCGATTGAGCGTCTGTTCCATGCTCCGCCACGCATTACAGACAGATAATATTTACCGTCATCTCCCAACACATCCTGTACTGTACCTGCTTCATAGCTGTTGCTATCAACCTTTGACCATAAAGAAGCATTGTCACCATTTTCGTCCCATATAACATATGAGATACTTTCCTGTGATTTTATTATAAACGGTACTTCAAAATCCTCCGCAAGCAAAAGCTCAGAAATCGGAATGTCCGCAAATATTTTGAGAATATATTCTACATTCTTCTGTAAGCTTCTGATATCCACAAGCACAGTTCTTTCATCTTCACCCATGCTTACAGACGCATCTGTTCCTGTGCCGTCTTCAGTTTCCACTACTACCGCATTTTCAATAGCATATTCATAGATATCGGAGATATCGGATGAGAACTCGAGTTCTATATATTCTTCGTTTGTTCCAACTTCACCGTTAATAATATTTTTAGCAAATACCTCTAAAGCAGGAGCCGGAGGTGTGATTCTCTTTATATTCAAATTACGAACTCTATACTCTTCATTTACATTATTAGCTTTTCCGGTGTTTGGAAAAGTTGCTAATATACTAACAAGCTTAGTAAGGTCTTTACTGATTGTAATAGCTCCATCTTTTTTAGCTTCTGTCTTTAAATTCTGATACTGATATTTAACTTCCTTATTAGCAAAATCAATTTGGAAATTCAACGCATGCCATACATCATTTAATGAAGCAGTATCTTTTACCATCTGAATATTTCCTTCTGTGCCCAAATCATACGACAAGGTAACGCAGCCGCTTCCGTAATTGTCAAAATATGAATAAATATATGAGCCATCATCAAACAAAAACCTCAGTGAGAATCCTTTATCAGGGTTCGGCATTTTATCGGACGGTTGATAAAATTCATATGATATATCAAGAATATCCGTATCAACAGTATCGGTTACCTCAAGCTTTGATGAACGAACGTCCCACGCTTCGTTTCTGATGAATGAAAGATATGCTCCACCAACATCATCCACCCCATCTTCCACTTTCGCCGGTTTAGTTCCGCCTACCCAATTAAGTGCATTGTCACCTTCATTATTCCATTCAAATATGTATGTGTCATTTGCTGCAACACTTATATTAATGCTTGGTAAGCAAATAACAAAAGTCACAAAATAAACCAATAATCTTCTAAATCTCATGTAATATCCTCCTTAATGTTTACTTTGCAAAAATTCATCTATTTGCTTTTGTAATGCCTCTTGAACTTTTCTTATTCCGGCTTGCTCCATCTCAGCTATATATTGTTCCCAATAAGTTTCAGGATCATCACATCCTCGGTTTATCATCGAAACAAGATATTTATCATTTACTGTTTGAATTTGTGCAATTTCCGTTGTTAACCCATCAGTATTACGTATGAAACCAAGTAAAGGCGAAGCCTTCGCTTCCTTATTTATTTTATCTGTCTGCTCCCAGCAATCATCTGCCATATCATCTGTAAGATAAGCATTATATACCTTACCGAATTTCCACGAGGCATTTGGATTATAGCCACTATTTTCTATCAATTCAATCCTATTTTCGGCAATCTTATTATAATGTACTCCTTCTACCCCGAATGATACAAGATTAAAAAGCTCTTTATTTGTATTCAATTGTTCAATTAGCTGCATTGCTTTTTCAGGGTGCTTTGATGTAGCTGCAATAGACAACGCCGTAGCATTCATATTACCTGTTGTAATAAGTGGGTTGGTCACTTTTACAGGGATATAGTCATAACCCGTTGCAATCTTCACTTCAACTTCAACACCAGGTTTATATACAGTATTTTCCGCCGCATATCGTCCATTAGCATAATCACCGGAATCGTCCATAACAGTTGCAATATCGGAACGTATAAAACCTTTTTTATACCATTCGTGATGGAATTGAGCATTTTCCTTAGCATTTTCCATTTCGTAATAAGGTATTACCCTTCCTGTTTGGTAATCATAGAATAAAATTTCTCCGAATACTTTTTCATATCGTTGGTCTTCAGCGAACTTATACGGAGCATCTGTAGGGCAAAAGCCTTTCACCGGTATAAGTTCAGGCTCATTATCCTTAACCTGCTGAAGAAATGGTTCAAGGTCAGATAATTCATCGACACTGCTAACATCAAAATTATATTTCTCAACTAAATCCTTTCTCAGCATAAAACAACGTGACATACCAAATATCTGTTCATTCGGAATAGCGTAAATAATATCACCATCAGAGCCTACATTTATCATCTCCTTTGAAAGACTTGCATAAAATTCAGGTGTTACTGTTTCTAACAACGGTCTCATATCCATTAGTCCGCCGGACTTTCCCTGCATAATATATGAAAGCAAATACCCCGTCCATACAACATCACATTCTGCCTTCGACGCAAAATTCATTTTCATTCTCTCCTGATAGGAACCAGTATCTATAAATTTAATATCAATTCCTGCACCTATCTTTTCTTTCAAAATCTCACTGGCCTTTTTATTAATCATATCTATATCGGCTTGAGGATCACCGGGGATATAACACGTTAATACAGGTGTATCATCCATTGCTACCTCTTCCTTTTTTTCACACGATGCTACCCCAAGCATCATAACTCCTACCAATAAACAACACAAAAATTTTTTCATAACTTTTTTTGCCGGAAATTTATCCCGACTCTCCTTTCTCATTTATTTATATCTTAAAACTTATGAAAAACATATTATATATCATCTGTAGATGATTTATTTTTTTATTAACCCTTAACGCTTCCTACTGTCATACCCTTAACAAAATATTTCTGAAAGAATGGGAATACAAGCAACGCAGGTCCCGCAACAATAACCGCCATTGCCATCCTGGCTGTTTCTGACGGAATATTTCCCTGATTTGTTACTGCATACCCCTGCTTAGCAGCCTCCTGAAGCGCCTTTATATTATTCATTATTCTTTGCAGCAAAAACTGTAAGCTTACAAGCTTTTGGTCATCTATATAAAGCATAGATGTGAACCAGTCATTCCAACTTCCAAGTAAAGTAAACAACGCAACCGCTGCAATTACGGGCTTACAAAGCGGTATCATCATTTTCGCATAAATCAGATATTCACTCGCTCCGTCAATTTCAGCGGATTCAGATATTTCTCCGGGGATCTGCTTCATAAATGTTCTTATCATAAATACATACCATGGATTTACAAGCCCAGGAAGAATATAAATCCATATTGTATTATTCAGATGTAGATACTGCGTATTTAGTATATATGTAGGTACAAGTCCTCCACCAAACAACATTGTAAAATATATTATAAAATTAATTTTCTGGCGTCCTATGCAAGCTTTTCTCGTAAGCGGATAAGCAAATAATGTCATAAAAAATACCGATAATATCATCTTTGAAAATGAAAATATCGCCGTTATTTTATACGCCTGAAGTATCGTACTCGGATTTTTAAATACATATTTATATGCACTGAAATCCAAGGTTTTAGGAATCATTTTATAACCCTCAAAAATAATATCCTTTTCATTTGATAACGAAACGCTCAGCACAAGCCATAGCGGAAACAATATTAATATACATAAAACTCCTAAAGTAACCGCTAACAAAATTTGTGAAATTCTTTTTCTGTTCTTCATAATAAATTCTTTATATAGTTATCCGTCTAACGAATATTATATAAAATCCTCCTTTTTCAATCCTCTTATATAATATTTTCCACAATCAGAACAATGCATTATCTGGGTTTATCTTTGACACAATTTTATTTGTTGTCACTACAAGCACCAAACCAACCACAGACTGCAACAATCCTACCGCTGTTGAAAGACCCATATCTCCAGTAATCTTCATGGTACGATAAAGATATGTATCCAATACATCTGTTACCTCATACAACTGTCCTATATCTCTTGTTATCTGATAAAACAACCCAAAGTCTGCCCTGAAAATCTTTCCGATATTAAGAATTGTCATGATTGAAACCAAAGACATCAGTTCAGGTAATATTATTTTAAAATTTATTACCCTCTCATTTGCACCGTCAATCTGTGCTGCTTCTATTAAAGTCGAATCAATCCCTATCAATGCTGCATAATAAATAACACAATCCATACCTACATGTTTCCAAAGATTCGTTATAGTAAGAATTGCAGGCCATGCTTTTGGTTCTGAATACCAATTTACCGCTTCGCCTCCAAACATTACAATAAGCTTATTTATAAAGCCGTATTCCGGATGAAGCAGAGCATATGTCATATATCCCACTACAACCCACGACAAAAAATGAGGAGTAATACTTATAGTCTGATATATCTTGACAAGCTTTTTGCTTGTTAACTTATAAAAACAAAAAGCTAACATAATCGCGCCAACAGTACCAACAATTATAAATAAAAAGTTCAATGATAAAGTATTCCATGTGACATTTAGAAAATCGTTGGATTTCAGAAAAAATTTAAAGTTTTCCAAGCCTATCCATTCGCTCCCGAAAATCCCAAGATCATACCTGTACTTTTTAAAAGCCAAAATAATTCCCACCATCGGAACATATGCAAATATAATCAGCTGCAGCAACGGCAATGCCATCATACTGTATAACTGCATAGTCTTTTTTACCTCTTTTTTCTTAAACATGTCTGTCACCATTCCCTATAACAAAATTTATCTTTTATATAATTATTCTAACAAATCACACTTGTGATATCAACCCCAAAAATTTGTCATTAAGGCACTATTTTGTCCTTTTTTAATATTCAGATTGACATTTGTTTAAAAAAATGATAACATCATACTGTAATATAAGAAGGGGTGTTTTTGATGTATAAAATTATTCTAATAGACGATGAAGATGTGGCTATTGATAATATTACAAATTACTTTGATTGGAACAGCTACAATTTTGAAATTATAAAAACTTTCACCACTGCAAATACTGCTATCGAATTTTGTAAAAATCACAAAATAGACGCAGTTATTACCGATATAAAAATGCCGCTAATGGATGGTATAGAGTTCTGTGAATATTTTCATAAACTATATAATGATGTACCTATTATTTTACTGACTGCTTACCAAGATTTTGAATATGCAAAAAAAGCCATTGAATATCAGGTGTATGATTACATCCTCAAGCCTATCTCATATCAATCTTTGGCAAACTTATGTGTAAAACTATCATTATATTTGAATAATCAAAATATTGATTTTATCGCAAATAATATTCATCATACTTTAAAAAAATCCATTTGTAATGAGCCATATGATACCACTGCTTTAGAAGAAGCTCTTCTGAAATTGGATGTAGATGCAAATATTTCAGCAGTAACTACAGTTGAAATTACTCTCGAAAATTTTGATAATTATATGAGTTCATCATGGCAACACCCAGAAAAAAATTTATATCAGGCACTGCGAAATTTAATGCCGTGCGAAGATAAAATTCTTGCCGTTCCATTGGAATACAGCGGCAATCTTGTTCATTATATTTTATTTATAAAAACAACAGAAAATGTAAAGTCTGAAATACTAAATTCATATATTACAAACTTTAAAGAAAATTGTTTTAGATTTTTGGATATGGCTGTTATTACAGATGTGGTTGAAATCGCACCTAATATAAATTCTTTTATTAAAAAACAGCCATTAAAACAAATTGCAAAACATCATTTGAATTTTATAATGCAGCCTATATTTAGTGGAAATATTCAGGCTGCATCTGATAGATTAAATCAAATATATTCTGATATTAAATCAAATAAGCATATTATGCTTATTTTAACATATATGCTTTATAAAAAGCTCGCTGAAATAATTGATTTTGACAGCATGCACAAATTTCACATTTATCCATCTTCTATTACGCTTCCTCTTAGACTTGATGAATATAATGTACCAACAGATATTGATTTAATGATGCAATGCATTTTTGATACCGTAACAAATTCAGCAAAATATTTTTCTACATCACACACTAACAATTATGACCCTATTGAAAGTGCAATTTCGTATATTAACACTCATTATATGGAAAATATATCTTTATCCCAATTAGCTGAAAAGGTATTTTTAAGTGAAGCATATTTTAGTAAATTATTTAAAAAGTCACAAAATACTACATACATCTGTTATCTTAATTCTGTCCGTATAAAGCATGCAACAGAATTATTATTATCAACAGACTGCCATGGATATGAAATAGCTGAAAAGGTAGGCTTTTCTTCCAGTAAATATTTTTACAAAAAATTTAAAGAAATCACTGGTTACTCTCCTCAGGAGTATAAAATCAAAAATATCGGCAAATAAACGAGTGCAGAATACTATAACAAAGCTCATTTTTAAATTAAAAATGTGTATCATCAAATACTTTAAAAGGTTGTACTGTATAACCATATTTTTCGCATATGACTCTAATTATGTATACCGTATTTCCAGCGAAATCAATCAAATAAAATACCAATTTGATTGAATCTCACGAATTCAACTACGATACCTACACTTTTATTTATAAGAAAAAAAAATCAACAGCAAAGTCTATATAATGAAAAACAAATAATACAGTAAACCACTTATTAATCATTCCAAAAATATAGATTTTCTAAAGCTTTTTTGAGGTTGAAATACAGATACTATAAACGCAGAAAATACACTATTTTTTATTTTCTGCGGTACTTAGTCTTACCACTCACTAACCTCAAAAATATCGTTATCCCATAAGAGAAAATCAACAAATCCTCAAAAATCAGGAGTATCGGAAATCATATCGCAAAACCCTATACATATCAAGCATTTTCACAGAATCTCACATTAAAAAAACACCTCAATTTTACCGATTTTCTGAAATTCGTGCTTAATAATCATCGGTAATTCAAGCGTTTTTGCGATACTCCCTATCTCATCATTCTCTGATTTTAATTTTTTACTTGTAAACTAAGCGGAATTTCTGCATTTTCTTTTACAGACATTTTCTGTATTGCCCGAAATTCCTGTTATTTCTTGATTTTTTTAATCAACAAGGAAACTTGTTATCCTGACTTGTTATGTTATTTTTATTTGTTTATTTGAATTTAAACCCCTGTAATCATGAACGAAGTGAAAGATTACAGTATGTAATTTTTATGAGTTTCTTCCTCCATTAATAACTCCAAGCATTTACGAAATTCTGTTACGTTTCTTCATATATAACCAAATCAACGAATAAAAATACATACAGTCTTCACAATAACATTGATTAACAGGTAGCTTTCAAGAGATTGTTTTATAACTTCATTATAAAACTTGTATTTTTTTCAAAATACAATATGTTTTTCTTTTTTTTCTTATGTTCTCAACTCATCAAAAAAAGTTTACGGGATCTCTATATAAGGATTCCTTTTATAGAAATGGGGTAAACTTTTCTTCAAGATTAATATCAAAAAATTATGCAATGCCCTTGACAAGTCTGATTTTCTGTGATATAATTATAATGTAGAGTATGGGTATTCATATTCCACACTTGAAAAAATCAAGTTTTATGTTCCTGATTTCCTTAAATCTATAAAAATTTTAATTTCCATAAAAACTCTATTCAACTAAGTTTCACACCGATTATTCTTCAACAAAAGATTTTTACCTTTCAACAAATAGTTCAAGTAAACTGTATTCCCTTCATTGATTTATCTCAAACTACCATCGCCGTCGAAAAATTACCCTTGATTTCATTCTGACATCTCAAGATACAATCATTCAACATTATTCTTTCTCATAATTCTCATAAAAAATTATTTCATCTCAAAAAAGTATTCTCATGTATTCATTAAAAAAACATTAAAAATATATTATAAGGAGGCATTATTATAGATTCACAAATTTTAAATTGCGATATTGCTCTATTGGAAAACCAGAAAGATAATTTAAAAAGCGATATCTTAAATAACTACAACTCAAACGGATTCATAGTATATGATATTGAAGCCGGATGCAGAAAAACAAAAACCGCTGAAGAAGCTCTTGCGGAGTTAGCTTTAACAACGGAAAAGCAAGCTATATTAGTTAGACCAACTATCTCTGATTGCAGAGAATCCGTTGATAACATGAACAGAATTGCTGGTTCAGAAATAGCTCTTGCTTTTAAGCACTTCTGATAATAAACGATATCTTACCCGTATAGAAAACGAATGTGTATCAAAAAATTTCAATGATATTATCCGATTAATAAGAAGTAATTTCAGCGATAAAAAACTACAACGTAAAATCGAACAAATAAATTACAATACCGAAGGAATTGATTATACATTCCTATCGGAAGAAATAATATCAGTACATGCACTCTGTGAATGGATTCTTAACATAAAAGAATTCTTCAGGGAAATATGCATCATATGTAATGGCTATGCATATACGAATAATTACCGTCATAAATGTTGGATGTTAGATACAAACATTATACTTGATGCTAATGGTGTTCTGCAATCATCATATGAGCTTGATCCCAAGTTATATCATCTGAAAGGATGTGAAAATGTATTAGAACATAAAAATTGGAATATATCCATCATCCCTATAAATACAACTTCTGCAGGGAAAGGATGCATGGAGCAATACTACGAATTTATTAAAGATCATCTTAAAAAATATGATCAGGATATTCTCGTAGTTTGTAAAAAGGAAGAAGTCGCTTTGTTAAGTGATGATTTTCAGCAAATAGGATATTTCGGTAATATTATCGGAAGTAACCAATGGGCTGATATAAAAAATATTGCTATTATACATACTCCTAATCTAAATGACTTCGAGTATATGCTTACATATCTGTATTATAATCATGAAGATATTGAAAACAACATCAACTTATCAGCACGTCGCAGAGGCAGGAAGATGGTAACTCAATATATGTTTAATGATCCTCGATTCGAAAAAATTCGTACAAAGTGGATAGCAGCTGAAATCTATCAGGCTATCAAAAGAGTTAACCGGAACATGGCTTACGATACGGAATGTGTAATATTTATTAATAACGATAACGTGGTTGAGTTGTTACAATCCAAGTTAAAAGGATGTACAATACACCGCAGCATGGTATCAGACTCTGATGTAGGATATATATCAAGTAAAGGTGATAAATACATAGAAA
Organism: Candidatus Ornithomonoglobus sp.; assembly: GCA_045537455.1. Taxonomy (GTDB): domain Bacteria; phylum Bacillota; class Clostridia; order UBA1381; family UBA1381; genus Ornithomonoglobus_A. The sequence goes on from JAZSPM010000008.1 coordinate 13,402, forward strand.
CCTTAATTGATAATTCACACGCAAGCAAATTCATCCATCTGATGGCAGAATTACAGGAAGGTCGGCACGCAGATCTATCATACGAAAACAGAGCATTCAAAAAGAAAGTTATACGAATTTACTTAGGTATAACAAGCCCTTCAGCTTTCAACAATCATGTTTTGAATAAGTCCAGTGTGATCGAATACTGTGCCGCAAGAAATATAATCATTACAGGTCAAACAATTAAATTAACCGGATAAAAAAGAGGGATATACATCCCTCTTAACAGTTGTTTTCGCCTCTGTTTTAGTATATTAGTTTAAATAATTATTTGACATACTTTTTTTGAATTTAAATATCATATAAACAAATATGCTTTTTTTATATCATATTTAAAATTTATAAGGATGATTTCTGTTTTTGGTTTTTGTTTAATTTACACAAAGGATCATTTTGACCACTTATTGACCACTTATAATTTTCCGCTACATACTTTTTAATACTTTTCTATACCATTTCTAAAAAAATCAACTATCAAAAGTAATAAATAACCATATAGATAAATCTCGAAAAAGCGCCTTTTTAAGCTGTTTTCGGGCTGTTATTTCTTGAAAATAAAAATATAGTAATTTTACACTAAAGAAGTTATCCATAATGAATCATTTATCTGAATACGGTTTTCGTAAGTGGAAAAGGTAAAAGAAAAACACAATTACAACGAGATTTTGAGCAGCTTGAAGAATATTTAGAAAGAATAAGTATAAAGAATATTTTGCGATATTTGATGGCAGAAAAAGTTTTTCCAAGACAGATCCTGATGCAACATTTATGCGTATGAAAGAAGAGCATATGTTAAACGGTCAATTAAAGCCGGGATATAATGTTCAGATTGGTGTTGAAAACGAGTATATTGTCGGAATACCCCTTTTTCCAAATCCAACCGATGTAACAACATTAATACCATTTTTAGAGATTAAAAAAAGGGTACTCGTGTGTGCTTGATTCAGTTTAAACACCTGTTCCGCTGCCGAGGTCCTTTTCAGCAAGGCTGACAGCGTAAACAAGCCATTCTTTAAAACACTCAATTTGCTTTGATCGAGGGTACTTAAAAAATTCAATTGCTCTTGCTATGAACAAAGCAGCAGTAATTATAGCTATAACATAAAATAATATCATATGTAAATTCATTGGTAATCCTCCTTAATATGTGCGCATATAATGAACAGCTTTTAAGCAGAGCCAGTATATATTGCTGTTCTTGGTCATTTCTTTTCTCCACAGTTCAACGTCTGTGATAACCTTTCGGCTTTGCAGTTCCCGGAGTATAGCATCAATATTATCGTATACTATATCGGCAGTTTCTCCACGAGTTTTAGTTCTGATATAGTGAACAATTTTCCTTGCAAGCCAATAATAATTTGTGTTATTAGCAATTGCTTCTCGCCATAAATCAACATTTGTTATAATCTGACGATTGCTCAACTCCCACAAAATTTCCTCGTTCTCTGTGTATTCTTTGACCGGCGGTGGGGAGGTTTTAAAATCATCCGTAATAAAACGTTTCACGCATATTAAACCCTTGTTGCCACGTAGAGTAGATGCAGATGAATTTTGACGTTTCTTACAATAGTCCACCATATCCTTGAGAGACGGAGTGCCGGAACCGTGACCGCATAATGTTACCTTGCCGTTTTTAATTGAATATATCATCTCAACGTGACCGACATATTCGGACGATTTACGGGATTTGTCGTTTCCCGCAAACAACAGAATGTCTCCTACTCTGAGAGAATCTATATTTGTAGGAATGCCATTCTTGATTCCACAGTCGATTTTTACACCTTTATTTGATGAATACATTCCGACTGTGTTGCCACCGATATTATCAAATCCTACATTTGCTTTCGTATACGCCAATCTGATTGATGATGAGCAATCTAAATAATATTTACCATCTTTATAGGGAGTGAAAGCGCACTCTCTTTTTGATATATCCTGAGAATATGTATTCCTGCCAATGCAAGTCTTATATATATCTGCAAGTTTTTGTCTTTTTTGTTCAGATGTCATATGTGTTATTCCTCCTTACACATCTGAAGGACTGTCGCCCTCAGATACAAAATATCTTTCATTTTTTATTTTTTCAATATTTTCATTTTTCGCTTTGTAGCTGTAGAATCCTATGGCTGTAGACACAGGTGCCGCAATAAATATTAATAGTGAGCTTAAACCCGAAGCAGAAGCTTCGGGTTCTCGTACCATCATTAAAAGTATTATAGCCATAGCAAAAAACAAGCCAATAAAATAAGTCGCCATTACTGCGAGAGTCTTGTGATTTGTATCGTGTCTATGGTTTTATTTATACTTTGAAACAATTATTCAAAATGACAATATAATATGAATGTTTTTAAGGGGTAAAGTCCATATTTCGGGATTTTGCTCCTTAACTGCAATACAACGTAAAAATGTGATCTTGTCAAGGTTGTGCATCAAAGTGATGGGGCAGTTATCATTGTATTTTGTGTTTTTTGTGACGCTGAGTACAATGTTTTTTATTTTGAAAAACTCTAATCAGAGACAGCAGCTCTTTATTGAATAACATGGGAATCATTAGAAAAAATAGTATAGTAACATAAAAACGCGACCACGTCAAGGGTAAATGCACGCCCTCACGTCGGAGGGTGCCCTTGACATGCCCGAATTTTTATGTTATATTGTAACTACGGGGTAAAATCCTGAAATGTGGATTTCGCCCCAAAAAAACTTAGATTATATTATCATTTTGGAGTTTACACAAAATCGGGGACATACCCATGGAAGACCTTACAAATCATTACCTCCGGTAAATTTTGCCGCTTGCTATATCGGCGGGGTATAAATTATATAGCTTGTAAATGTTAAATTAATTATAAAATCTGATGACACGAGTGATGGTTTTTGACTCGTGAGTAACCTAAAAACTGACCGAGCGACGAAATGCAAAAAAATCCGTACAGCCACTTTGACTGTACGGATTTTTTAAGCTAAGCATCACACCCTATGCCACATTAAAGCGATGATACTTGTCGTATTTGATTTTGTAAATTGATTCTGTGGTTTCAATCTCAATTCCGCGGGGTGTTCTTTTACGTATTTCAGATACCCTTGATGTATAAATCTGTGGTACTCCTTTTATACAGATGATAGCAAACTCTCCGACGTTTGGCATATAGCCGAGATTGCCAAATATTCTTTTAACTTTTTTCTTCTTGGTTTTTAGTCTCATTTCTCTCCCTTTCTCAAAACAGCATTGACGGCAAACAGCATATTGCCATTACCATGATATAAAACAACATTGTCATTCCGAGCGATATGTACTTACCCATCGGAATCTCTACGATTTTGCCATCAACTGTTATGACATTTTCTCTTATAAAGCTCTTTCCTGACTTAATAAGATTAAAAAGGGTTAATAAAAATAATACCTTAAAAAACATAATTTTTCCTCCGTTTCATTTACATATCACAACATTCAGTTGTTCCGTCAAGTTTCTTCTGCATAGGTACAAGAACCTTTACAAGCTCATCGCGGTAATCTATATCCTTAACCTTATCAAGATAGATTCCGAATGTAGTTATAAAAAACTCACCATCGGGTGTTATTATTTCAATATCACCGTTCTGACCTTCTTCACAGATAAACTCTGCAACTTCTTCTATGCTGTTTAAATCCTTAACTGTATTTTCTGAATAACCGATTAAATTTGTATATTTGTTTTCCATAATTACGATACCTTTCTTTCTAAAATTTGTTTTTCCGGTGCATCAAATCCACGTTGTCCGCATCTATGCTTAAACAATTCATCATCAGATGTAAGCCTTATCCATACCTCATGAGGATTTATAAGCATATTGCAAACCATATCCTCAACCCTGAATACTGCTACATCCTTATGCCATTCCAGAGTATAGCCGTTCATCGCCGGATATCGCTTACACCAATCGTATTCCATACTGAATGTGTCACCCACATTAAATGCAGATTCAAGCTCGATACTTTCCAGTTTGTTTGATGCTGTAACTGATTTTAAAACTTTCATTAACAAGTTTTATTCCTCCAACTTTTTCAAAGTCTGTCGTCTATTAAATTTTTAACAATACTGTCCTCTAAAAGCTCACTTGTCCTATAAATCACATCGGCAAATTCACTCAGCGAAAATTCAAAGCTATCTCCTTTGTCAAGCAAAATACCCGTCAGTTTCATTCCGGTTTCTTCTTTGAAATTTCTGATTACAGGAATAAAATCATTTGGTAACTTGCACACTCCGTCAGTTATAAATACAACATCAGGATTTTCAAGCCTTGCGTTATGTACGAGGCTTATTACTTCCTCTAACGGTGCTACAAAATCTGTTCCGCCATCAAGGAAAGTTTCAGCGCAATTCATAACCTGTTCCGCTGTTGCTTTTGTATTTTTCGGAAAGAAGTCCACCTTCGTCTCTGTCGAAAAATGAACAAGAGCAAAATTAGCATTATTAAGCTTACATATTTCATATAGCACCATTGCTATTGCCATACCATAAGCATTATTTTCACCGTATGTTGAACCTGATTCATCAAGGCAAACCATTATATCACCTCTGCCTTTATATATAGGTTCGCGTTTCCGGTACTGCTTCAATGTCTTGTTCTGATACTTCTTCAGAAACAACGGCATAGTTTCAGAACTTGCCAGCAGGCTCAGTTCGGAAGTCAAAAGCTTTGATATATTATTTCCGTATTCTATATCATACTTCTCACCAGTTCCGTACTTGTAGCCTGAAAGTCTTTTTGAGTTCAGCATTTCCTTGTATCTGCCAAGAAACTTTGCAATGTATCTGAGCTTATACGAACCTGCGGTACGTTTTAAGATTTCCATATTAACAGGGCTTTTCTTCATGTCAACGTCACCGTTGCCCCAGGACATAACAGCGCATTGTGTTTCCTTTGCTTTATCCAAAGCAGATGCTGCAGCAGACGAAACTACTGACTGAATATATGGTGCATTTTGCTTCATCTTATTTTCTATCAGCTTCGAAAACATTTCGCTCTGTTCCTTTTTTGCAAGCATTCGGTTTGCCGCATTTAAAATCTTGTCGTCTATAATTTCTCTCTGCTCCGGCGGCATGGTTTCACGTCTTTGTAACAGTTTTGACAGTTTTGACATTAAATCCAGTTTATCCTGTTCTATTTTATCAAGAGACTCAATCTTACCTTTTCCACCCGTTGCTTTATTCATAATCTCGTCAAGATTCCCAAGCAGAGTTTCAGAAAACTCCTCAGTTGCACTTATTGCCGGAAGTTCCTTGCCCTCACATACACTTTTTACAGCCGTGAAATTATCATCCAGCATCAAATCCCGTATAATAGATTTATTAAACCGCTTTGATAATTCCGATATATCACCGTCATTAATATACTTTGCGTTAAGACCGTATATTGACTGAAATACATCATTTACAAGACTGTCAAAGGTCTTAAGCTTACGTTTCCCTTTCTCTTCAACATTGGCAAGCTCTGATGTTTCGTCATACAAATCATCAAATATTGCCTGCTCAATCCTTGTAGATTTCAGAACACGGTCACTTTTTGTCTTTTGTGTATGGCCGTCAGGAATAAGTGAAAAATCACTCGACAGTATTTCCTCTATACTTTTAAATTGTTCCATATACAATCCTTTCTGATAAGAGAGGGAAAAATCCCCCTCTTATCGTCCATCTTATTTTCCAAAAGGTAAATCATCATCAAAATCTCCCGGCATTGCTCCAAAGCCGGTCTGCATGGAACCAAAGTCATCATCCGGGAACGGTGACATATTATTGTTCTGTGGCTGTGATACGGGTTCAACCTGATTATTATCATTACCACCTGATTTTGTGTCCGCGAAACCTACTTCGTCAGCTTTAATATTAAAACCGTATTTCTTTCCGGTCTCTGTATCATAGCTATATGTTTCTATCGAACCGACAACATATATCTGTTTACCCTTACTGAAATACTGTGATGCAAACTTAGCTGTACCGTTCCATGCAACAATGTTGATGAAATCCGTTTCAGGTTTTTCCTTATCCTTCGGCTTATAGTTTCTGCTTACCGCAATACTGAACTTTGCCTTCGGTGTACCTGATGCTATTTCCTCGTACTCTACATCGTGTGTTAATCTTCCAATTAAAATTGCTTTGTTTAATGACATAATTCTTTCCTCCTTAAATCTTTATATATCCAATCTCATTTTGTCTTCCAACGGAATACATGTTATTTCCGCTTTCTTCGCTGCTTCCTTGTTCATAAGCTCAAATTCCGATTCAGCTTTTTCAATGACTTCATTATCAGCATCACTTAAATCTGTGGTTTTTAAGTCCTCAAGCCCGATATATATCTTTAAAAGCTCTTTATTGCATTTTACATATATCTTCATAAAATCGGGTGAGTCCTTTTCCACTGCATCCAAGTCCGCCATACATTCTCTTGCCATTGCAAGGTATTTTTCTACCTCTGCTCCTATCGGATTTTCGCATATGTCCGTCAGTATTCTTTCTATCTTCTGAATTTCTTCAGGTGAGTTCCAGAAATAGTTCTTAAGCACAAGCAAATCCTTTGAGGTAACTTCCGAATTACCATTCAGATATGCTTTTGCCCTTACTATAGGAGTAAACCCGAAAAACTTTCTGTCGGATACATGAACACCGCTCTGTCTTAACGCACAAAGCACTTTATCCATAAGCTCGTTTATGCTCTCAGGCACGTTTATGTTCTCTGCCTCTTTTTGCATCTGTTCAAGCTCTGAAAGTGTTATACTCGCATTAATGACTTTCGGAAGTGTTGACTGCTTCGCTTTTAATAATGCAAGACGGTTTGACCTGTCCTCTACATACTGAGTTAATACCTTAAGCTCAAATCTGTCATACAAAGGCTTTAATATCGCCTGTGTGGAATCATTGAAGTTCGGTATTTCATTTGATGCAGAGAAGAAAGATATAACAGGTATTTTAACAGTCTGTCCTTCATTGGTATATACACGCTCATTTAAAGCTGTAAGCAATGAATTAAGTATTCCATCGTTTGATTTGAATATCTCGTCAAGAAATACTATATGACTGTCAGGGATTTTGCCGTCTGTTATAATCTTAGGCGTACCATTCTTTAATGCACATATTATATTTTTTACATATCCCATTTTATTTGCCACTTCTGCTGCTTCTTTTAATGTACTCATCTGATTATCAGCCTTGTACTTATCATAAAGCTCTAAAAGCTTATTTGAGAAATCTGCATACGGTTGTTCCTTCATAAGCTCTTCGTGAGGCAAATTACCCGGAATAAGGCTTGAGAGGTCAAGTCTTCCGAATATCTGCTCCTCGTCCGTCTGCTTTGACATAAGCCTTTCAAACTGTTTAGCTCCCGTTATACGTTTGCGGAACTCGTTTATTGCATAGCTCTTCGCCTGCCCTGTGTCACCGAGTATAAACAGGTTCTTTTTAGAAAGTAATGCAAGTGCAATACATTCAATCAGCTCGTCACGTTCTGCCACCTCTGCTGATACTTCATCAATAATTTCATTCATTTTTGTAAATAACATTTTTTCTCCTCCATATTCATATTAACTGAAAGCCTTTGTATTGCTCTGCTGCCTTTTTAGCAAGCATAACCACTTACATATTCAAACCAATTACAGCATAGTCTTGAAAAGCTTTGTTGCAAAGTCCTATGCTGTTGCAGCATGCAGGAAATAAAGTCGGTGTTATCTTTTGAAAAGCTCAAATATGCATCAATAACCTGTACAGCCGCTTCATCGTCTCTATAATTGAATATGAAATCAATACTGCCTTTACTGATGATATTACTCTTTTCTTTAAAAGCTACATCATTAAATATATCCTTGATTTCCCTTGCGTAATATACCGCTGATTTGTTTCTTTCATCATAATTCATCACCTTTGCAAGATTTACAAACCATTCGAAACAAAGCATTGTAAACTCACGCTGAATTTCTGCTTTTGTTTCTGACATACATTCATAAAATCTTTTACCCGGATTTGAATATGAATTTACATACAAACCGCCTATTGCATTTGCAACAGCTCTGCCGTCCGCTGTATTTACAGTTGTATATGTTTGTTCACTCATAATGGTTTCTACTCCTTTCTACATACATTTTTCTAATGGTTCACCAAACCAATATTCAATATCTTCATCAGATAAATCTTCATGCGATATAAGCTCACCATTCAGATACTCCTGAATTCTGCCCGTTTTGTTTCCTTCAGGACTGAACACAAGCATAAACTCCAATTCATTAAATATCTCGGAAATATGCCGTATCAGTTCTTCGGGTGCAGCGTCCGGTGTATCAAAATAGTAGTATGTTTCCATATCGCCGGTTAATATTGTATCTTTTGAAAACGAATCGGTTAAAAAGTTATCTGCTACGCTCCAGTTTTCTTTTCGCCATTTAAGGGTCTCAACGTCGTTCAGATGAGGTGCAGGACACAGATGATCAAAGTGATAATTCTGTTCCGCCATATCCCCGTCGTTCCTGAATCGTTTATCAAAGCGTACTATATCGTCATGATATCCGCTCACCCTTAGTACATTTTCATATAGCATATCCACAATGGATGTATACTAAAAAAGTGGACAGCAAACTGGAAATGATGTAAAATAGTAGACACGAAAGGAGAATTACAATGTCCACAAAAAACAAGTACACATCAGAATTCAAAAAAACTATCGTCAATCTTTATCTTTCCGGTAAAAGTTATGCTCAAATTCATAACGAATACGGTGTTTCTTCAAGTGCTTTATCTAAATGGGTAAAGCTTTATTCTGAGGTGAAAATCGACGATGATACTGTTATCACTGCACAACAAATCAAGGAATTGCAAAAACGCAATGCTCAACTTGAAGAGGAAAATCTCATATTAAAAAAAGCAATTGCAATATTCACTCCACACTCAGACAACGATTAACCGCCGTAAAAGCTCTTTCAAAGCAACATTCGGTTACCACCCTTTGCAGAGTTCTCCGTGTAAACAGAAGTACATACTACAAATGGATTAATCACTCTCCATCTGCAAGAGAACTTGAAAACAGGGCTATTCGTTCATGCATTCTTGAACTCTACGCTAAAACCGATAAGCGTTTGGGAGTTGGCAAAATCAAAGATTGTCTTAGCCGTGATTATTGCATTAACATCAGCAGCGGCAGGGTGTACCGCCTGATGAAAAATATGAATTTACCTAAAATGAGTACCGTAAAACCCCCTAAAACTCCTCTAATTAAAACAAATGATAGCGATTGTATTAATCTGCTTGCCAGAAATTTCAATCAACCTGCTCCAAATTTGGTTTGGGTATGTGATTTTACCTATATCCGTGTTGCAAACAGGTTTTATTATCTGTGTGCAATTTTAGATTTGTTTGCAAGGAAAATTGTTTCTTACAAGCTATCTAACAATATTAATACTCAACTTGCCATAGACACCATAAACATCGCTTTAAGTACAAGAGGCTCGCTCTCCGGACTCATGTTTCATACCGACAGAGGCTCTCAGTTCACCTCTAAAAAATTCAGGCAATATCTTGATTCTCTTAATATTGTGCAATCGTTTTCCGCCAAAGGGCATCCGTATGACAACGCTGTTATGGAATGTTTTTTCAAATATATGAAGAAAGAAGAAACTGACAGACGTAATTATCAATCTTTGGGAGAACTCAACCAAAGCCTTTTCACTTACATAAATGGTTTTTACAATTCTGTCAGACCTCACTCACACAACAATGGTCTTACCCCTAACCAAAAGGAGGCGATGTTTATGTCTGTATAATTTTCCTCTTTTTGCTGTCTACTTTATTGACATTGATCCACAAAATAACCAATATGCGTTGCTTTAAACGGTATACCCATCTGTTTTGAAAGCCATTTATAGCCTTCTGTCCTTGACATATTTTTCTTCTTCCAGAAATCATCAAAGACCTGATGTGCTTCTTTTCGCTTTATACGCAAGATACTGTTTGCAAGTGTACCCAACGGTTTATCAGAATTTTGATGAACTCCTGTAAACGCATTGCAGTTTGTACACATATATATCTTGCCATAGCTTTTTCCGTAAATCTCACTGCTGTCGGTTAATATAATCTTACCACCGCAATAACGGCAGATTTTAGGTATTTTCAATCATCAAACACCTCCTACGCCGCTTTTGTGTCGGTCTTTGCCTTTTTCGCATTCTTCTTTGCCGCATATTTTTCAGCTTGTTTCTGCACTGCATTTTCGCGTATAGGTGTAAGCATATATTTGTTGTATTTATCAAATACCATCATATATCCACGCTTATCAAGCTGAAGAAGAATTGTTCCCTCTACTGTTTTAAATATATCCTTGAGCATTGAGGACGGATAATAATACTCCCTATCTCCGTCGTTCTCTATCACCACAGCAGAAATACCTGTCTTTCCATTTCCAACATCATTGATTGTTGAAATATTGATTGTATTGTCTGTAAACAGGAATTTTATATATGATACTTCACTACCCATCTGGGCAATATCCGTTATGTAGCTTATGGCATTTTTCAATTCATCAATTTCGACCTTTGCCAGATAATCTCTTTTTATGGAACTGAGCATCATATCAACATCTACATACTCATACATAAGCGGCTTTGCAGAAAAAAGCATACCTTCTTTCATAAAGATTATATACGGACCGCATTTCCCCACTTCAAGCTCGTCATCGCCTGCTACAGTTGCAAGATATGAAAATACATTCTTATGAAGTGTAAATGCTAAAGTACCGCCACAGTCCATATCCTTTCCCGAAACTGCTATGCCTCTTGAATCGCATCCTACAGCACGCAAAGATTTATCATTCACATCCACATGAATACCCGTAAGCACTTTTGATGCTTCAGTATTTGCTACTGCAGCATTGGTTTTTAAGTACATTTGTTTTAAGCCTGTTATTCTTACCGTATCCTCCGGGAACGGCATTTCAGGACGTGGATAAATTTTCGCATCCATTACCTTTATGGTATATACACAGTTTCCCGACTGAATCTCGGCTATGCCCTTTTTTGTTTCACATATGCTTACATCATCACCGCCAAGCAGTGCGAGCATATTTATGAGCATTCTTGCTTCAACAATAAAGCCACCGCCGATTTCAATATCAGCCTTAAACTTTCGCTGTACTGCAGCTTCTAAGTTATTCGCTGTCATATACACATAACCGTCCTCCTCATTAGCTTCAATGAGAAAGCCTTTAAGCTCCTGAGTAGCTGACGATTTGGGAACTACCTTATACATTGATTTTAAATGCTCCAGCATTACTTTTCTGTTTGCTTTAAATTTCATTTTTTCATCCTTTCCGAAAACAAAAAAACAAGACAGAAAATGAAATAGTTTCAAATTCCAATCTTGTTTTGTTTTCCTATAAAGTTTTAGTTATTTCTTTCAGAGCGAATTTTCTTTACCATTTCTACAACATCTTCAGGAGTTTTTAGCTTTAGTCTTTTCGCTTCACCTGAAAAAGCCTTTTGAGTTTTAGTAAATGCTTTTTTCGCTGCTTTACTTTTTCTGCCCCTCACACTTTCACCTCCGTTAACTTGCAATATCAAGGAACGATAACTGCCCGTTACCATCATCATACACCGGATAATCAATAACCGCTGTTTTTTGTCTTTCCTGAGTAGCCTGTTTTGCAAGCTGCATTGCACGTCTGATTTTATCACTTACAGATACAATTTCTATTATTGGTGTTGATGTTCGTGCCGGTGTTTCTTCGGCATTGTCAATTATGATATAGTCAGCCTCATTTTCATTAGCTTCAGTATCATCCTTAATAATAGCCATTTTCTTAAACATATCAGCCACATCCTCAACCTCATCACGGATACCCTTTGTCAGCTCCTTTGCAAGCTCCGATGTCATATCGCCTGTATCAGCCAGACTTGCAAGACCTTCTTCGGTAAAGTTACCCTCTACCAAAGTAGCTGCCGCAAGCTTTGAAGCCATAAGCTTTATTGCTCTTGCCTGCATTACACCCTTGTAATAAAGAATATACACCTCTATTCTCGGTGCTGTCTGATTTATACGCCACGAACGCCTTGAGCTTTGGCGAAAGGTAAAAAGATTGTATCCGATGTTGTAATAGATTAGCGTTGTAAATGCATTGAGGTCCAAACCTGTTTCAACGAGGGATGGGTTTGTGATAAGGACATTAATGCCTTCTTCATCAAGCTTTTTCTGCACCCAAGCCTCACGTTTTTCAGGTGGTACATTCTGCTTTAACACCGCCACCTTATATCCATTATCAGTAAGGTGTTTTGTCAGCCTTTCCTGTGCGTCAATTTTAACCCAGCTTGTATAAATGAGTACCTTTTCACCATTATCCACCTTTCGCTTAACAATATCAAGCGTTGCAACATCCTTTTCGTGAAGCTCTTCCGGATTTGATAAATCCTTAGGCTCTACAAGGATGCTTTTATCTCTCGGCTCTAATATAGGCTCATGTGCATACGGCTGATCGGGATATGTAGTAAGCATACTCATAAACTTTGACATTAGTTTCATCTCACTCCCGTCTCTGCGGTTTAAGCATTTACGGTACTGATTCTGAATTCTGTCATACTCTTTCTTTATATCCTCTCTAAGCTCAAGCTCAACAGGTATTTCCTCATAGTCCGGCAGATGCTTTCCCATATCGTTTAAGGACAAGAACACTGCACAGTCAATAAGGAATCTCGAATATACAAGAGGTGACACTCCCGGTCTCTGACGTGTACGCAGAGGTTTTTTCTTACTCTTACTGTTTGCGTTATATTCACTGTCTGGCAGTTCATATATCGTTTCAGTAACACCGTACTCATTATTAAATGCATTCGGCTTATCATACATCTTATTATCCACCTGCATTAAATGAGGTACTACTCTGTAGAGAAGATAAAACATACCGCTCGAATAGCCGTTTACCAAAGTTGCTGTCATACCAATAACTTTTTTACTGCAGCCTGTTAAGGTTTCCATAGCATCGCCCTGTCCGCTGTCACCCTTAAACTGATGCAGCTCATCAAGAATACAGCCATCAATTTGTTTAAAGTGTTCGGCTATATAGTCGCTCATGGAATACCTTATATACGCTCCACGCATCTTGATTACCTCTTCAGGATTATTAATAATATCATTTAGTCTGTCTATTACCTTTAAATCCTTTGTTCTGTCAAGATGTCTGTGTGCAAAATCCCTGTAGACAAACCCATATTCAGCTATCTTTATCCATTTATTATGCGACAGCTTTTGGTCGTTGGGATTTATTGCAGTCCATAAAGGCGATTTGCATTCTTCGCATATATGATTCTTGTTGTTTTCCTTTTTAAAGAAAAACTGGTCTGCACGTACCATCATACCCGAATCATCATCTGCAGGCATTTTCAGAATTGCCCCGCAGGAAGGACATATATATCCTCGTTTCGATTTTGAATATACAACTGCCGGTCTTCTCATATATCCGTCTCTTGCCCTTTCCTTTGACAAAATTGCATATACGGTTTTATCACCGTTTATATATTCATCATGCACACGGTCAATATCCGCAAGGCTATATACAACCTCCGCTTTAGTATCAGGCAAGGTTTCTTCTATCTCACGAACCCATTTCTTTGTTACATGAGAGGGACACAATACCACATTAAAGCATTTTCTGCCGTTCTGATGAGCAGCCAAAGCTACAGAACCAATCTTTGTTTTACCGCTGCCGCACTCGGCAACAACCATACCGACCTTTGACTTATCAAGTCTTCGTTTAAGACTTTCCGCTACTGCAAGCTGAGCAGGATATAGTGAATAACCGACATTCTTTTTCAAATATCCGTTTATACGCTTAATCCTGTCGCATATCTTCTCGTTTGCCGGATCAAACAGCGGATTAAATGTGTTCCTTATCCTGTTTGCTATTGAAATACCGTATTTGTTAAGATACTGCGAAACATTTTTTATATTTTCCAGTTCCGTATTTTGTTTAGCTCCCGGAATAGATATTGCTCCGCTTCTTAAGCCTTTGTTTACAATAGCCTCAATCTCTTTTTCATCATTACTGACCTCAAGCATATATGCGTCAAAGCGTACACTAAAGGACAGCACCTCTAAAGGCACAAGGATTTTTTGCTTTATACATTCACTTAAAATGTAGTCTTTAAATTCCGGGATGAGTGGAATTGCTGTTTTTTTATCCAGCTCTGAAAACAACGAGTCTGTATCACCTTCCTCACAGAAGATATACATTTTTCGTTTTGTTTCGTCCTTTACCTCTTCCTCATCCGATGAATCCTTAGCTGCATCGTCAAGTGCCATAAGCATACCCTCAGCATAGATACCATCATGGGTTACACTTCGCTTAAATTCGCCTTTGGTTGCAGTAATAATGATTTTTTTATCATCTACGGTTGCCTCAAATCCTACCTTGTTTCTGATTGCATTAACAACACCTCTTACTATCTCACCATCACCGCCTATTCGCATAGCGACAAGGTTTCGGGTTTTATCGTCAACCTTATGAAATACAAGAGTGTCGGCAAAACATTCAAGCTTTATAGAGCCTTCTGAATCGCTATAGGTTATGGGGCTTAAATCTGTCATTTCCCTGATGTTTCATCTCTCCTTTCATAGTTTTTTTTACCATTAAAATTTTCCTCCTTTCCGGAAACAAAAAAATACACCAACAGCCATAAATGCAAATCAGTGTATTTTCGTTCCTTAAATATTTAGTTTCCCGCAAAAATGATAAAAGACGGTCATAGACATAACTATCCTAAAGGATAGAAATTCTAAAACCGTCTTAACTGCTTACCATGTTATCTGCTTACCATTTTTACAAGTTTATTTTAACATGAACGTTTTTTATCCGCAATACATGGAGTTAAAATTTTATGTAGTCTTCACATCAAATCCATTTATTTAAATCAATATCAATTCCCGCTTCCTTCATATTTTTGGCAAGACGCAGTTTCCAAGCACCTTCCTGATCCATTGGAGTATAAAGTACACCTGAGATATCTCCCGGTGTTTCCACATCTCCTTTAACCATCGCACAAACTCTTTTTCTGCTCAACTTGCCAATTAAATACCCATGTTCAAAAACAACATTTTGCCGTGCACGATAACGTTCTTCATTTTGTCCCTGCTCTTTTGCTCTTCCCAAATCACATTCTGTATAAAGAACAACAGCAAAACATACATCTGTATATTCCTCAATTTTTTCGATAATGGTACGTCCGCCATCAGCTTGCTCATGTAAAATAATAGCTTCAAATCCCGCTTTCTCAAGTGTTCTAGCCAATACTTCTTTAGCTTCTGAATCATGTCCATGTACAATAAAAACTCTTTTATTCATTTCTTTTACCTCATTTTTTTCATATTCGTCTTGTGATACTACTACATTTCTTTCATTTAACGCCTTTTCCTTGTCATCAAAATAAGAAAATGCTTGGGAAAGTAAATAAAGACGACCTCCTGTCATCCACAAAATCTGACCAGATACCATTCCGTATTGCAATAGTTTTTCAATTTCCAATGATAATGAATTTTGTACATTTCTTGGAAAAATATCTAAATCAAAATTCACTAATCCTGTTTCTCTATTTTTGCAACTATCTATCAAGCATTTTAGAACAATCTCAGCTGTTGCATCAATTATACGCATTCCACCAATTAATGGCTGTCCACTTACTATAGATGCCGCTCTTAAACGCTGTGCTTCTTGTTGTGCTAACTTTTTATTTTCTTTTGTTTGTTTTTCAATTTGTTTTTCTATTGCTGTTTTAGCCATAGTACACCTCTTTTTTAATTTTAATTACAAAAACATAGCCATATACAATGGATAAGTATCAAAGCCACTCCCCGCACCTACATTTTTACCCGAAAGTTTTATTCCATATTTAACATTGTAATTCTTTAACATTGCATCCATTGATTTTGACTTCGTATTATCCGCCGATTTAACTTCTACCGCTGTAGCCTGTTTATTATACCGTATAAAGAAGTCCATTTCGATTATGGCTCTGTTTTCATAATAATAAAGTTTCTTACCAAGCTTACCAAATATATCAGCAATAATATTTTCGTATATCGCTCCTTTGTATATACCAAGATTTCCGTCAATAATATCTTCCTGTGAACCATCTTCAAGCATTGCCATTAAAAGCCCTGTATCTCTCATATACACTTTAAAAGTATCGCTCTTTGCATTACCTTCAAGCGGTAATTCAGGCTGAGCCAAATTATAGCAAAAATTTATTATACCTGCATCATACAGCCAATTTAAACTACCACCAAACTTTCTTGCAGTTCCTTTACTTTCCACTAAGCTATATCTGAATTTTTTATAATCCTTTGACAAATGTTTAGGAATTGACAAAAAACATGCTCTTGCTTTTGCTTTTTCAGCAGTTTCTGCATACTGAGCAATATCGTCTGTATAATCTGCAATAATACCTCGCTGAAGTTTAAGAACATTTGCAAAATTGTGCGTTTTTACAAATTCATCTACCACTCTCGGCATACCACCTACAACAATATATTCTTTAAACAATTCCATCATTTTTTCATGCATTGCTTTGGGAACAGGTTCTTTCCTTTCAAAATATCCTCTTATGTCATCTATAGACTCCGGCTTAATTCCATTTGCCCATAAAAATTCTTCAAAATCTAAAGAATACATTTCAAGATAATCAACATAACCTACAGGATAAGATGATACTTGCTTATAATTAATTCCCAGCATTGAACCTGAAGCAATAACATCAAATCTGTCATCTAAAGCCAAGAATTTTAAAGCAGTTCTTGCGTTAGGACACATTTGTATCTCATCAAGAAATAATAATGTTTCTCCCGGGACAATCTCTGCATTCGGCACTCTTAATGAAATTTGTTTTATAAGCGTGTCAACATCCATATCCCCGTCAAAGATAGCCTTGTATTTTGGATTTTCTACAAAATTGATATTTATATAATGTTTATAATTTTCTTTTGCAAATTTCTCAATAATAAATGTTTTTCCTACTTGTCTTGCTCCTTTTACCAATAAGGCACGTTTATCTTCACGATTTTTCCAATTTATTAATTCTGCTGTGATTTTACGCTCTAACATCAGTCTCACCTCATCAAACTATTTGTATCAATATTATAATATAGTTTTTTTGATTTGTCAATGTTTTTGCATATTTTTATATTGAATATATATTTTAGTTTGCATATTTTTAAAATAAATATTAAGTGTTAATTGCATATTTTTTCAGCATAAGACTTGTTGTATTGAAAAAAAAATTATATAATTGAATTAATATATTTATAAATCATCTTATATACAAGGAGACTATCTATCATGGAAAAACTAACAATAAAATATCTTACTTACTGCGAACTACAAAAGGGACTAAATCCAAAAACCATTAAAGCTTACAAAATAGATTTAAAACAATACATAAATTTTTGTCAGCCCTCTTTTGCCTTTTCACAAAAAGAAACTATATGTAAATATATAGAAGACATTCGTCCTCAATATAAACCAAAAACAATCAAACGCAAAATTGCTACTTTAAAAGCTTTTTTTGAATATCTTTCCTGCGAAGAATTGATTTCTGAAAATCCTTTTAATAAAATAAACCTTACACTACGCGAACCATTGGTACTCCCAAAAACAATACCCTCAAAAATGTTAGTTAAAATTCTTACTGCTGCATATAACCAGCTAAATTACTGTAAAACAGAATATACTTTAAAATGCTCTCTGAGGGATATTGCTGTATTAGAACTCCTTTTCGCTACTGGTCTTAGAGTCTCTGAACTATGTCATCTAAAAGCAGATGATGTAAATCTCGTAGATAATTATGTAAAAACTTTTGGAAAAGGTTCAAAAGAACGAATTATACAAATATGCACTCCCGATGTGATACAAGCATTAAGACAGTACAAAAAACATTTTGAAACAGAAATCAAAAATACCGGTTACTTTTTCATAAATAAGTTACACAACAATTTATCTGAACAATCTGTAAGATTTATGGTTAATAAATACGCAAACACGGTAAATAGCACTATTCATATAACCCCTCATATGTTTCGTCATACTTTTGCAACTATGTTATTAGAATCTGATGTGGACATACGTTACATCCAACACATATTAGGACACAGTTCAATTCGCACAACCGAAATATATACTCATGTTTCCGTTGCAAAACAAAAGCAAATATTGCAGCACAAACATCCTCGTAAGAAACTTAACGTCAATAAAGGATAATATCTAATTATCAATTGATAAGTACTTAGGAAAAGAGATGATAAAATGCAGAAAACGTGTTTCGTTATTATGGGATTTGGAATCAAAAATAATATAAATCTTGACCTAACATATAACAAAATAATTAAACCATGTATTTTGGAAAATGATCTAATACCATTTCAGCTTTACGAAGAAAAGAAATTTAACGCTTATCGGTGTGATGAAATAACTGGAACAACAGCTATAGATTATAAGTTCGTGACATGTCTTAACGGTGCTGATATTGTTATCGCGGATATCAGTACAATGAATGCAAATGCAATATATGAGCTTGGAGCAAGACATGCGCTTAAACCTAGGTCAACTATTCTCTTGTGTGCTAAAGAGAAGGAAAATGAATTTAAATTTTTTGATATTACATATGTACCAATTATTTTTTATGAACATGAAGGCATGTTTTTATCACAAGATTCTATAGTTAAGACAAAAGAACTATTGAATAACATGCTAGATTTTACCATAAATTCATCAACAAAATTACCAGATAACCCTATTCAACGTGCTTTGATGGAAAAGTCAGTATACTCAAGTTCTGCACCTTTTGACGTAAGTATATACGACGTTTATTTGAGGGGTAAAAATGCATTAGACAGTAATGATTATGACAACGCCGATATCTTATTTGAGGATTTGTATAGCAAAGATCCAACAGAAGAAAATCTTTTGCTTTGGACGCTAGCAAAATACAAAAAAGCTGAAGAAACGAAAAGTTGTAAGGGTCTTATTGATGCAATAAATATGATTATTGAGCATACAGATATCGAGAATTCTACTTCGGAATATTTATTTGGAAGAATGGCAGCTATTTCACTGAGAATATATCAATTGAGTGGAGATGTGAATTATTTCTATTCAGCTCTTGAATATTACCGAAAAGGTTCTGTTTATTGCAAAAAAAATCTGTATTGCCCGCGTAATTATTGTTCTATGCTAATTAGAATTTATGAAGTAACTGATGATATTAATGTTATACGTGAATATTACTATACCGCAAAACATTATGCAAAACTTTTTTTGAATACAAGTGTAAAAGCAAAAGAAGCTAGCGACTATGATGATTTTATTTATTATCACTATAATTCAAACGATTTACGTTCAATAATTGCTGGTGAGTATTTAGAATATGAGACTGCAGTTCTTCGCCTTCAAAATGATAAAGATATAAGTAAAAGGCAACAAAGTACAATACTTGACGGCATAAAGAAACTTAAGGAAGATTTAGAGGCTATAAATCGTATCATCACAACTTCTTTAAATTGAGAAATAAATAATAGTCTAAAACTCTTCCTACCCACACATCAATTTGTCGCTGTACTGTTTTATCGTTAAAAAAATCATCCATTTTTTCCAAATCAAAGGGCTTTGTTTTAATACTAAATTTTCCGCCTCTTACAATACCTTCTTCACGAAGCCCTTTTTCATTTATAATAAGAAGCGGGAGATCATTTAATAAACCAATAGTTCCTTCGATGTGGCAAAATGGGCTTGTAAGCGCTTGACCGGAAACATCAATCTCATTTGGATAGAAAAAATTGGGATTAGAAATACCACCTTTTTTCTTAGCACCTTTTTCTATAAAAATCTGTTTGAAACCTATAATTACTATTCCATAACATTGTTTTATTATACCTTTTAAGTAATTTATAGAGTCTGTTAGGTCGTAATTGTCTGCTTGAAGAGTAACTGTTTTTATATCTACTTTGCCTAGAGCATATTTTAATTTATCTAAAAATATTTCTTGACTTTCTACAAACGGGTTGGGGCGACTTAGAAAAACTAAAATTTTTTCTTTATCCATATTATGACCTCCCTACATTGCATTTTAATAATATAGATAATTAGATATTATCCTTTATTGACATTATACCATATATTGACTATTTTTTCAACTATATTCACAAAAAATATACAATAGTTATTATAATAATACAATAAAACTATGAAATAATCATATTCCTTTAATATTTATTACATACTAATAACATTAGATGGAGGTAGTATAATGCAAAAATCAATATGGAGTGATAATACTGAAATTTCGAAGAAAAACTCTCTTTCAGGAAATATGAAAACTGATGTTTTAATTATAGGCGGAGGATTATGTGGAATACTGTGTGCTTATTTTCTTCATCAGAAAGGAATTGATTATATTCTCGTTGAAGGAAACAGAATTGCATCCGGCATAACAAAAAACACAACCGCAAAAATAACATCACAGCATGGTCTTATATATTCAGATTTAATATATAAATTCGGCAAAGAGAAAGCACAGGCTTATTTATTGGCAAATCAGGCGGCTCTGTCAAAATATGAAAAACTTTGCAAACACATTGATTGTGATTTTGAGAACCGCAAATCATATATCTACTCAATAAATAACCGAGCAAAAATAGAAAATGAAGTAAAAGCATTAAAAAGTATAGGCTTTAATTCCTCGTTCACACAAAAAACCGAGCTGCCTTTTAAAATAAGTGGTGCTATTTGCTTTGAAAATCAGGCTCAATTCAATCCACTAAAATTTATATGCTCAATTTCTCAAAATCTGAATATTTTTGAAAATACATTTGTTTATCAGATTACACCGCATCATGCCATTACAGAAAACGGTTCAATAGAAGCAAAGCAGATAATAGTGGCAACCCATTTTCCATTTTTAAACAAACACGGCAGTTACTTTTTAAAGCTTTATCAGGAACGTTCATATGTATCAACTTTTCAAAATATCCCTACTTTAAATGGAATGTATTTAGATGAAAACAATACCGGACTATCCTTCAAAAGTTATAAAAATGTGACATTTATAGGCGGAAATGGTCACCGTACTGGGAAACAAAGCACCGCATGGAAACCTCTGAATGATTTTGCAAAAAATCATTATCCCGATGCTGAACTTAAATACGAATGGGCAACTCAGGATTGTATGAGCCTTGATAAAATTCCATATATAGGTCTTTATTCTAAAAATACACCTAACTTGTATGTTGCAACAGGCTTTAATAAATGGGGTATGACATCATCAATGGTAGCCGCTATGATACTATCTGATATGGTTCAAAGCAAAAAAAATGATTTTTCAGAAGTATTTTCTCCTCAAAGAAGCATATTGAAACCTCAACTTTTAATTAACGGATTTGAAGCAACTGTTAATCTTCTTACTCCAACTACTAAACGCTGTCCTCATCTCGGCTGTGCTCTGAAATGGAATAAAGCAGAGCATACTTGGGATTGTCCTTGTCACGGCTCTCGCTTTGAAGAAAACGGTCATCTTATTGATAATCCTGCAATTAAAAATAAATCCAAAAATTAAATACTATAATAACACCAAAATAGTAGTAAATGCTATTTTGGCAACTACATATCTATGTGTCGTTTCCTTAATTGATATTTTTAAGATTTTTTAATCAACAAACAAACTATTCAGTTTATTCTTTATTTTCTCTTTTCTTTCTTTTGTAGTATCATCATCTATGCACCACTTATCATTTATACAGTTTAAAACATCGCCTTCCTTTATGCCCTGAGGCAGTTCGCTTTTAGGGATATTTATATGTTCCTTATTCTCAGTTTCACATACTGCATAAATACCTTCAAACCTATCTATTATCACTTTCATAACATTTTCTCCTTACTGCGGAGGCTTGCATCTTGAACAAGGTTCAAGTCCCATACCCTTTGCTTCACTTACTGTACTTTCTATTCTGCTTTTTAAATACGAACAACCATCCCTGTGGAATTTCGAGCCTGTGCGAGTGATGTAGACTGTCTAACTTGCATTATCATTACTTACTGTAGCATTTGTGTTCTGTTCCAGCTCTGGTGTAGCAACCACAACGGGCGGTGCATTTTCTTTTATCTCAGATGCCTTTTTATCTACAGATATATTCTTTTCCGAATCAGCTGTAACTATAACAGTTCCCACTTCATCAGTTCTGTATATATCAGCTCCTGCATTATCAAGTCTTGCTAAAATCTCATCATGTGGATGACCGTATGAGTTATATTTACCGCAGGATATTACTGCTGTTTTTGGCGAAACGGCTGATATAAAGCTTTCAGATGATGCTGTATCCGAACCATGATGTCCTACCTTTAATATGTCCGCATCTATGCCGGAATTAAGTATTTGTGACTCAATCTGAGCTTCTGCATCACCTGTAAATATAGCAACGGTATTTCCGTATTTAATCCTTACCACTGCAGAACAGTTATTCAGATTTGAATATTCGTCATTAAATGGTGCAAGAATATCTATCTTTATTTTATCATCATCTAAAACATTTACTCCTGCTTTTGCTTTATGTAATGTTATTCCCTCTTGAGCAATGGTATCTACCAAGTTTTCAAAAGTCTGTGATGTATGAGCTTGTCCCGGCATATACATATCGCCAATCGCAAAGCTTTGCAAAACAGTTGACATTCCCCCTATATGGTCTGAATGAGGATGCGTTGCAACCACATAGTTTATATCTGCATATCCAAGTCCTTTTATATATCCCGCAATTTCATACCCATTTTCAGAATTGCCGGCATCAATAAGCATTGTCTGACCGTTGCCAAGCTCTATAAAGGTACTGTCACCTTGTCCCACATCTATAAAGTGCAGACGCATATCGGTATATTCCGCTTTTGGTGTTTCCGTAGGTGTCGGTGTTTGCGGTGCCTCTGTAGGTGCTTGTGTTACTGTTTTTGTTACTTCTGTTGCAGACGGTAATTCTGCTTTTTTTCCCTGCTCACAGCCTGTTGTTCCAAGCATTATGAGCATTGTCATTATAAGACTTAGTATTTTTTTCACCGTGTTACCTCCTGAATATTTTTATCCGGAAATATTACTCTCAAATACCTATTATATGCAAGAGCTTTGTCAAAAAGTACACCTTTTGATAATTATTAACAAATTAAATTTTTTGTGAAATGTACCCCCAATCATTGACATTT
>JAZSPM010000030.1:0-64842 GCA_045537455.1 Candidatus Ornithomonoglobus sp.
TATGGGTATCAACCTCGCAACTGCTTGGTACAACAGACACAAGGTATGCTCTCTTATAATGCAGTTAGAAGGCGAACAAGATAGTTTTCCCTCTATTGTTGAAGGTGACGAGTTCTTTATTCCGCTGTCTTTCATTGGTGAAAGAAACAAGGCTTTCTTTATTGAAGAATTGAAAAGAATGCCACGTCACCACCGCAACAGAGCAGAAAAGTTTGAGTATATTGAACAGGCTGGCTATGAGGTTACAGAGGTTGAAGATATGGATGGCTTTTACGACGATGAAACTATTCCCTCTAATCTTTCAGTATCAAAGGAATTGAATGGTCTTGATAAGGAAGAAAAGAGAAAAAGAGGTATCAGCAACGAACAGGTCTGTGTTATTACTGCTGTGGATAAATTGCAGAATGCTTATATATCACCTACTTGCTTGGGTAAGATTGAACCCAGACATTTAGAACAGCATTTAGGTGGCAGATTTGCTGAAGATAGTATTCTTGTTACTGATAGTTTAAGAGCATACAGAACATTTGCTAATAACAACAAGATACATTTAAGACAGATACCTTCGGGCAGACACACTTCTGGTCCATTCAATTTAGGCAAGGTTAATTCCTATCATTCTAAACTTACTGACTTTTTTGACAGATACAAAGAGGTAAGTTCAAAGTATTTAGACCACTACCTTGCTTTGTTTAGGTGGCAAGAAAAAGGGTTTAATTCCAGAACAGCAGACAGAGTTAATATGTTACTTGATATGCTGACAAAAGGTGTACCCGAAAAAGTGGAATTCCAAAAATTGAAATATAGACCTTTTCCTTTTGATACTAAAAATATTGTGAGGGTAGTGACAATTTCCGCATAATGAGGTATAATTATATTAAAAATTGGAACATTTTTCTAATTTTTCAGTCTATATGAATAGAAAGAGTTATACAAACTTGAATTTGACGGAGGGAATACATAATGAAAACAATTTGTGGAATTGATTGTAGTGGGTGTAGTTTTCATGGTAACTGTAAAGGTTGTATTGAAACAGACGGACAACCATTTGGTGGCGAATGCATTGCGGCAGAATGCTATAAATGCGGCGGGGAAAGCTACTATAATGCATATAAAGCCCGCTTAATTGAAGAATTTAATTCTTTGAAAATTGCGGATATGCCTACTATAACAACTCTTTGTCCATTATCTGGAGCATATATTAATTTGGAATACACACTTTTAAACGGAATAAAAGTCAAATTGCTTGACGACACAAAAATATATCTTGGATATCAAGTAGAAAAGGCAAATAGTGACAGGTGTTACGGACTTGCAGCAGATAATAATTATTTGCTTGTATGCGAATACGGATGCAATGGTGCAAATCCTGAAATAATTGTGTATAAGAAGAGATAAACAAATTTCAATTTGGTGAACTAAATACACATATGAGAAGGTGCATATTATAAATGTATCAGTAATTTTGTATGCACCTTTTTGTATACTTTTACCCATCAATACTTATCTAGAAATGGGAGAAAAAATAAATATTTGACTGCCACCGGGTAGTTGTGCAAAAGCACTCGTAAGTATATCATTAGGTCTTAGAAGATATACTCACGGGTGTTTTGTTTTAGGAGGTAAAAATTATGTTAAAAAATCCATTTAAAAATCTAACCAGACACGAATGGATATTATGGGGAATATCTATACTTGTTGTAGCTATATCAAATATTATGGCGGGAGAAATAAGCCCTGCAACTCTTTGCGGTACGTTAATCGGAGTTACTGCCTTGATTTTTATTGCAAGGGGAGATGTATGGGGACAAATTCTGACTGTAGTGTTCAGTTTTTTATATTCTGTTACTTCGTTTGAATTTAAGTATTACGGCGAAATGATAACTTACCTTGGCATGACGATGCCTATTGCGGCTTTGTCTGTAATATCATGGCTGAGACACCCATTTAAGAAAGGCGAAAATGAAGTCAAGATACATAAGCTTACAAGAAAACAGATTATATTGATGATAGTTTTGACTATTACAGTCACAGCAATATTTTACTTTATATTAAAATTTTTCGATACTGCTAATTTAATTATAAGCACTGTATCAATCACAACAAGCTTTTTGGCTTCATATTTGATGCTGTACAGAAATTCGTACTACGCTCTTGCATATGCAGCAAATGATATTGTACTGATAATCTTGTGGATTTTGGCGTCAATCGAAAGCTTTTCATATTTCCCTATGGTGATATGCTTTCTTATGTTTTTGATAAATGATTTATACGGTTTTGTGAGCTGGAAAATCCGAGAAAAAAAGCAAGCTCAAGAGCTTGCCTGAAGTAAATGTTTCCATTCTTCAACCAATCTTTTAAGTGAATATGCTGCATTCGCAGGGCTGGTTGACGGGAGCTTTATTGCGTTGTCTCCGATATATTTTTTATACATATTATATGCTGTTGTGCCGTTTGTATAAATCTGCTGTATATCTGCTGATGACGTAATTTTTGAAATATCATTCGGAACAACATTTTTTATTGAGCTGTCCGACGAGCCTTGTATATCACAGCTTTGAATTACGTCCCATACAGCTATATTATTTCTCAACAAAAATGCTTTTTTGTCTTCTATTGTGTGTGGTACACTTTCATTCATCACCGCTGCAAGCACTTTCCAAAATCGGTTTTGAGGATGTCCGTAGAAAAATTCTGTCTTGCGTGATTTTACAGACGGAAAGCTCCCAAGAATTAAAATCCTTGAATTTTTATCAAACACAGGCGGTATATTATGAATTTCCATATTTATCACTTCTTCTCATTAATAAATTTACCCTCGGTATTTTCCACCGAGGGCAACAATCTTACATTTTCTTAACGCCAAGAGTTACATTCTCTCCGTTAATATTCCATTCTTTTGTGAATCCGTCTGCACTTCCGCACTGAATCTCATCAGCAAGAACCTCGTCCTTAATTTCATCAGAGTTTCTGCTTATGATTTCGGCAATCTTATCATTACCGTTTGCATACAGGCAGATGTGATCCATAACCTCAAAGTCAGCATCCTTACGCATTGTCTGAACCTTTGAGATGATTTCACGCACATAACCTTCTTCAATAAGTTCATCTGAAAGCTTCTTGTCAAGCACAACTGTTATACCCTTATCGGTTACTGTTTCAAAATCATCTGACTGAGCTGTTTCAATTAATAAATCCTCTGCTTCGAGCTTTTCTTCTGAGCCGTCAACGGTTATTGTGATATATCCGTTAGTGTTCAGGTCTGAAACTGCCTTTGCACCGTTAAGATTTGCAAGAGTTTCTCTTACTTCGTTAATGTTCTTTCCAAAACGTCTGCCAAGAGTCTTTAGCTGCGGCTTCAAGTTGTATGCTGCAAACTGTGATACGTCATCAGTAAATACAACCTCCTTAACGTTAAGCTCATCTCTGATGATTTCTGAGTATAAGCCGTCAAGAGCCTGTTCAGCCTTAACATACATTGAACCTATTGGCTGACGGTTCTTGATGTTTGCACTGTTACGGCATGAACGTCCAAGTACAACTATGTCAAGAATTTCTTCCATCTTAGCTTCAAGCTCTTTATCAATCAGCTTTTCATCTGCTTCAGGGAAGCGGCAAAGATGAATTGATTCAGGTGCATTCTTGTCAAGTCCAACAACAAGGTTCTGATATATATCTTCTGTCATGAACGGTATCATTGGTGCTGACAGCTTACATAATGTCACAAGAGCAGTATAAAGTGTCATATACGCATTAATCTTATCCTGAGGCATATCTTTTACCCAGAAGCGTGTTCTTGAACGTCTTACATACCAGTTTGAAAGCTCATCAACAAAATCCTCAAGAACTCTTGCTGTTTCTGTTATTTTATAGTTTTCAAGATAGTTGTCAACTGTCTTTGTAAGAGAGTTGAGCTTTGACAATAACCACTTATCCATTACTGACAGTGTGTCATAATCAAGTGTGTAATCCATTGGGTTGAAATTGTCAATATCTGCATAAAGAACATAGAATGCATATGTGTTCCAAAGTGTACCCATGAACTTTCTCTGTCCCTCAACAACTGCACCCGAATGGAACTTGTTCGGAAGCCATGGTGCGCTGTTTTCATAGAAATACCAACGGATAGCATCAGCACCGTAGGTTTCAAGGGCTTCAAACGGATCAACTGCATTACCCTTTGACTTTGACATCTTCTGACCGTTTTCGTCCTGAACAAGACCAAGAACAATTACGTTTTTATACGGTGCTTCGTTGAATATCAATGTTGATATTGCAAGCAGGGAATAGAACCAGCCTCTTGTCTGGTCAACAGCCTCTGATATAAAGTCAGCAGGGAAATTTTGCTTGAATATATCCTGATTTTCGAACGGATAGTGATACTGTGCAAATGGCATTGCACCTGAGTCGAACCAACAGTCAATAACTTCAGGAACTCTGTGCATTTCCTTGCCACACTCAGGACACTTGATTGTTACAGCATCAATATACGGTCTGTGAAGCTCTATATCGTCAGGACAATTATCTGACATTGATTTCAGCTCTTCAATCGAACCGATTGAATGCTTGTGACCGCACTCACACTCCCATATATTCAGCGGTGTTCCCCAATAACGGTTACGGCTGATACCCCAATCCTGAACGTTGTTCAGCCATTCGCCAAAACGTCCTTTACCGATGCTTTCAGGAATCCAGTTAATTGTATTGTTGTTTTTGATAAGGTCATCCTTAACGTCTGTCATCTTAATGAACCATGTATCACGTGCATAGTAGATAAGCGGAGTATCACATCTCCAACAGAACGGATAGCTATGCTCAAACTTAGGAGCATTAAATAATAAGCCTCTTTCGTCAAGGTCTTTTAGAATTTCAGGGTCTGCATCCTTACAGAATACACCTGCCCATTTTGTTTCAGCAGTAAGCTCACCCTTACCGTCAACAAGCTGTACAAAAGGAAGATTGTATTTTCTTCCTACATTTGAGTCGTCCTCGCCGAATGCAGGAGCTATATGAACAATACCTGTACCGTCTGTAAGAGTTACATAATTATCACAGGTTACATACCAACACTTTTCCTTTGGTGATACAAAGTCAAATAGTGGTGTATATTCTTTGTATTCAAGGTCTTTACCCTTATAATTTTCAAGAACCTCATATTCCTTTTCAGGAAAGTTTGAAGCGATAAGAGCTTCAGCAAGAATAAACATCTCGCCGTCAACCTTTATTTTAACATAATCCTCATCAGGGTTAACACAAAGTGCTACGTTTGAAGGAAGTGTCCAAGGGGTTGTAGTCCATGCAAGGAAATATGTGTTTTCTTCACCTTTCACAGCAAACTTTGCTGTTGCCGAACGCTCTTTAACGTCCTTATATCCCTGTGCAACCTCGTGTGATGAAAGCGGAGTACCGCATCTTGGGCAATACGGAACTATTTTATGACCTTTGTATAAAAGTCCCTTTTCCCAAATCTGCTTTAATGCCCACCATTCTGATTCAATAAAGTTGTTATCGTATGTTACATAAGGATCGTCCATGTCTGCCCAGAAGCCGACTGTGCCTGAGAAATCCTCCCACATCTCCTTATACTTCCATACGCTTTCTTTACATTTTTTTATAAAAGGCTCTAAACCGTAGCCTTCAATCTGCTCCTTACCGTCAAGACCAAGAAGCTTTTCAACCTCAAGCTCAACAGGCAGACCGTGAGTGTCCCAGCCTGCTTTACGAGGAACCTCATAGCCTTTCATTGTGCGGTAACGCGGAATCATATCCTTTATAACACGTGTAAGAACATGACCGATATGAGGTTTACCGTTTGCAGTAGGAGGTCCGTCATAGAATGTGTAAACGTCGCCGCCCTTGCGTTCGTTAATACTCTTTTCAAAAATATTGTTTTTCTGCCAGAACTCTTTGATTTCTTTTTCTCTTTCAACAAAGTTCAGATTTGTGGAAACCTTTTTGTACATTTGATTTCTTCCTTTCATAATTATTAAAGGCTCCGCCTTGTAAACAAGACGAAGCCTCTTTCTTCGTTATACCACTCGCATACAATCATATGTTTTCCCTTTTTACGGCGGAAATTCCGTCATAGCTTACTGCAATTTCAGCTATGCTGCTCCTAAGTGATTTTCGTTCAGAAATACTTACCGTTATGCTCTCACCGTCCATAACTCGCTTTACGCTTTCCTTCTGAATTACTGTCTTATTCAACGCATTTATTCTATTTTATAACATTATATTATAATTTGTCCACTTTGTCAAGAGCTTTAATAAAAAAAATTAACATTTGCACTATTGCTGTGTCAGCCTCTTTACTTATGCTATCAGGTAGAATAATACAAGCTGTCTGGTACATAAAATTTAAAAGGGTGGTGTTGCTTTATGAGTGAAAAGATTACAGTAACGTGCAGTGATGACAATCTTGATAATAATAGAGAATTTATACTTAATATTCAAAAAGCAATGCTTGTTACTTTGTTTGAGAATAAAAAAATAAATCACTTTCAATATGAATATGCAGTTGAGTTGCTTGAAAAAAATTATCGGAAACGGTGATTTTTTTTGTTATTATTGAGTTGTGATGTTAAAATTGTATTGAAGGAAGTGATTTATAGTGATATATGTAGCAGCTTATTGTAGAGTGTCAACGGATAAAGATGATCAATCAAATAGCTTTGAAAGTCAAAAATTATATTTTGAAGAATACATTAAAAGAAATCCTGATTGGGAGCTTTATGAAATTTACGCAGACGAAGGGTTAACCGGTACAAGCACAAAAAAAAGAAATGCATTTAATAAAATGATTGCAGATGCACATTTGGGTAAATTCAATCTGATATTGACAAAAGAAGTAAGTAGATTTGCAAGAAATACCGTTGATACATTGCAATACACAAGGGAGTTAAAAGCACTTAATGTGGGTGTTTATTTTGCATTAGATAACATTGATACTCTTGCACCCGATGGAGAACTAAGACTAACTATTATGGCATCACTTGCACAAGAAGAAAGCAGAAAGACTTCCGAACGTGTAAAATGGGGACAGAAAAGACAGATGGAAAAAGGTGTTGTCTTTGGGCGAGATATGCTTGGTTATGACGTAGTTAACGGAGTTTTACATATGAATGAAGAAGGTGCTAAAATCGTAAGACTTATATTTCATAAATTTGTGTATGAAAAAAAAGGTACATATACTATAGCAAGAGAGCTTCGTGAAGAAGGATATAAAACTATAACAGGAAATTCAATATGGACCAATACGGTTATTCTAAAAGTTTTACGTAATGAAAAATATTGTGGAGATTTAATTCAAAAGAAAACTATCACACCGGATTTTTTGACACATAAGAAAAAATATAATCATGGGGAAGAAGAGCTTGTAATATTAAGAAATCATCATGAACCTATAGTTTCAAGAGAAGTATGGGATATGGCACAGGCTGAGTTAGATAAACGTTCTCCATCGGAAGAAATTAAATTAAGGCATAGCAACCGTTATCCATTGTCAGGGAAAATTCAGTGCGGTTCTTGTGGTAACAGATTTGTTTCAAGAACCAAGAAACGAAAAGATGGTAGTGTATATAAGGCTTGGAGATGTTATGAATCGACCCAACGTGGTTTGCCCAAAACAGATCCGGCAGGAAATCAAATTGGATG
Organism: Candidatus Ornithomonoglobus sp.; assembly: GCA_045537455.1. Lineage (GTDB taxonomy): Bacteria > Bacillota > Clostridia > UBA1381 > UBA1381 > Ornithomonoglobus_A. Next base: position 7,654 of record JAZSPM010000030.1, read on the forward strand.
TAGTGTTAATTCACAAATTCGTGATGAAGATTTTATGTTGGCGATACAAAAAGTTATTGAAAATTTAAAAGTAAATAAAAATATCATTTTAAACGAAGTTATTAATGTATTAAAAGTAGTTTTCAGTGTTGGTGAATCTAAACCGCTTGATAAGGATGCAATTCAAAGGAAAATCGAAAATATTACAACAAAATCGGAAAAATTACTTGATTTATATTTAAGTGAAGATTTAACTAAAGAACAATATAGCAAAAAAAAAGAAGTTTATGAGAAGGAAATTGTAGAATTACAAAGAACTTTAAATGATAACTTGTCGGATGTAAATACATATGATGTAGAACAAGCAATTTTAGATGTGAAAAATTATCTTTCAGATTTGTTATATGGGAGAGAGCAGGACGATATTTTTTATAAAACCATAATTGATAAGATAGTCGTTTATGACAGAAAGCATTTTGATATTTATTTAAATTTGCTCCCGCACAGATGGAAAATAGCGTTAAATTCGGCATTAAAGTCGAATGACCTGTGCGGGAGCATTAAGCACACGATATAGGTGTTGAAGAACTCGGACATTTGGAAATGGTTGGTACACTTGTATCACAGCTTTCAAAAGGTGAACCTCCCAAAGAATGGCTTGAAATGGGTTCTTGGGAATACTATGCCGATAATGGAGCATCAGTATTCCCTCAAAATTCTCAAGGGACACCATTTAATGCTGCATCAATCGCAGTTACAGGTGATCCATTAACTAATTTATATGAGGACTTGGCAGCAGAACAAAAGGCTCGAGCAACATATGATAATATTCTTCGTTTATCAGATGACCCTGATGTAAATGAAGTTATTAAATTCCTTCGCCAAAGAGAGGTTGTGCATTTCCAGAGATTTGGCGAACCCTTAAAGGTGAAAACGAATGAGAAATCCCATAACCAAGCCATTTTCAAGCATTTTTTAGTAATGTTTCATTTCGGGGGTGTTGCCAAGTTTGCCAACACCCTTTAATCCGTTTTCAACCCATAAAACCTCTTTATAATTTAATATCTTTTCATTGTTTCAATAAGCATTTCTGACAAACTTGCGAAAAACCATTGCATTTTGATTAAAAATATGTTATACTATTTAAAATACCCTTTTTAGAGGTGAGAAAGATGTTGAAAATTTCATATAATAAGTTATGGAAATTACTCATAGATAAAAAATGAGCAAGGCAGATTTAAGAAAAGTGGCTGAGGTATCACCAAACACTATGATAAAACTCCGCCGGGATGAATCCGTATCAATGACAGTACTTCTGAAGATTGCAGAAAAGCTGAATTGCGACATCGGTGATATGTGCGAATTTATAAGAGAGGAGCAGTGATTATGAATTTTGAAAGATTATTAGAAAAGAAGATTCAATACGAACAAAACAAACCCAAAATCGATACCATAACCCTATCCTCTTACGAGCAGGATTTTGAACTAAAATTCACACATAACTCAACCGCCATTGAAGGTAACACCCTTACACTTATGGAAACAAAAGTTGTGCTTGAGGACGGCATTTCAATCGGCGGCAAGGAGCTCCGAGAGATATACGAAGTAATCAACCACAAAAAAGCCTATGGGTATGTTAAAAAGTGCATTTCCGAGAATAAACCACTTACTGAAAGCATTGTAAAAGATTTGCATGCCATACTCACAGAAAATATAATTGTAGGTGGTATCTACAGAAATCAAGAAGTTCGTATAAGCGGCGCCGGTTTTACTCCACCGGCAGGCAACGAAATGTATTTACAGATCAAAGGCTTTTACGAGGATTTAAAAAGCAAATCTGATTTAAACCCCATCAAGTTTGCAGCATGGACTCATGCGGAGTTTGTAAGAATCCATCCATTCATTGACGGCAACGGCCGTACAAGCAGATTGCTGATGAATTATCAACTATTGTCACAAGGTTTTCTGCCCGTTTCAATAGCAAAAGAGGACAGACTAACTTATTATAATACCCTTGAAGAATTCGCCACAAAAGGCAACTTGGAGCCTTTTGCTGACTTTATTGCAGAACTTGAAGAACAACAGTTGGATGAATATTTGAAAATGATATAACTATTAAGGCATATCTCCAAACCGGAAGATATGCCTTTTCTGCGCCTATAGTTTCCAGATAATCTCAAAACCACCATCAGCCTTAACCACAATTTTTTCAATTAAGAGAAATGCTACATTTTTCTTAACCTCATAAGTTGCATCATGCCATTTTCGTTTCAACGGGCTCAAATCTTCATATGCAACACCACTTGTTTTAAGACTTTCAAGACGGTTGTAAAGTTGAGTCTTTTCTTTCGTGAGCTTATCTACCTTTTTGTTAAGAGCAGCAATAACCTTATCTGTCAAACTATCTTCAAGCATAGCATTGACTGCTTTTTCTTTCTCAGCCTCAATTTTACGAATTTGAGCATGTAAGGCATTTACTTCTGCATTTTCCTCTGCAGAAATTATACCCTTACGTTTTTTGAAACTGAGTAATTTCTCTGTAATAGCAGAAAAAACAAGATTTTCAACAGCATCTGCATAAATAACAGTCTTCGGTCCCTTACACTTATATTTTGTACGTTTGGTATTGCAATTAAAATACCTTGTATCCTGATACTGAGTAACAGTCATACCACATCCGCACCGCTCACATACCATCAAGCCTGAAAGCCAGCTTCTCTGACCGGTAACACTACGAGGTATTTGCTTATTACGCCTTAGAATTTCCTGACACCTGAGCCATGTACTACTTTCAATAAACCCTTGATGAGGAGCAATAACAACCTTCATATCAGACAAATCATCCACACCACCTGTATGTTTACCTTTGCCATGAAGATATATTGAATGAGTGCCATCAAATTCAGAAACATCATTTATAATTTTAGCACCCCTTGATGCAAAAAAATCATAAATACTTACATCTGCTTTAACATAAATAGGATTTCTAAGAGCAGTGCCGATTTTATTCGTAGTCCAACTGCTACCCCTGATTGTTTCCATACCCTCACCAATAAGAGCTTTTAACACTCTACCAAGACTCACACAATCAGATGAATACACATCATATATGTATTTTATATGCTTGGACTCTTCCGGATTTTCCTCGTACATTTTCGTCTTCAAGCCTGCAACATTAGTTTCAATCAGCTTAAAGCCATACGGAAGCCTACCACCCATATAAAGTCCCTTATCACTACGAGAATCATAAGCATCTTTGACACGCTTCATAGTGGTTTTTCTCTCAAGTTCGGCAAATAAAATCATCATCTTCAGAAGCATTTCGCCATAGGCACATTCTGTATCAAACGCCTCTTGAGCGGAGATGAACTTGACACCATAGTCATTAAATTCCTGCCAGATATCCACAAAATCACTCATAGAACGACTGATTCTATCTATTTTATAGACAATGACTTTGCTGATTTTACCCTTACGGATAGCACGCATCATCTTTTGAAACTCATCTCTGTCAGTATTGCCACCGGATTTACCCTCATCCTTATATATCCGAATTGGCAAATCTCTTTCATCAGGTGTAATTTTACTTTTGCACCAATCAATCTGGGTTTCAATACTGATAGAGTTGTCCTTCTCAACAGACTGCCTTGTATAAATAGCAATCGCCTTAGGTGCCATAACGTTTACAGGCAGTTTAGTTTCTGCCTTTTTTACCATTACGACCACCTCCCAAAATTGACCGATACTCTTCTAAACACTGCATCATTTTGACAATACAGTTATCTAACAAAGTATTATTACCAAACGTGTTATCAACTGTACATAAAGCAACATTATTCTCAACTAGCACATTATAAAGCGAAAAAAAATCACTTATCGAGCGACTAATCCTCGATATATCAGTTATAACAACTTTATCAACCAAACCATTTTTCACATCATCAATCAAAGCGTTCAAAGCTGAACGATGCAAATCCATACCCGATGCATCTATATCAGAATACACCGATACGGATGAATTATCAGAAACAGCTTGTTTACATGCTTCAATCTGATTATCCACAGAACCACCATGTCCACATCTTGCATAAATAGCAATTTGAGGACTAATTACTACACCATCAAGAGGCTGAACCTCTTTTAGAACTTTACCCTTCATCACTTTATCCTCCCGGTAAATAAAAAATTTATAGTATCGGGAAAGGCAGAGCCTTTCCCCTAAGAATTTCTGCTACGAGGACGAAATGTGAATATGTTATATAAATCATCAACAACTTTCTCCTCGATTTCAATTTTTGTTTCGTTGGTATCTGAACTAAGAACAGAATGCACTACAGTATGCTCAATATTTTTCACATCTGTGAATGTTTCAGAACCAATCTCAGTTCGTTTTATATCTGTTAAACTTGACATAATAGATAACCTCCCCTTACAGTAAAATATATGCCCTCGTGCTTGTACACATTACAAAGCACCACAAACGGGAGTAGTATTTGTATCAACATCTAATGTTCCATCAGAAATGACCAAGATATCGGTAAAATACCCCTCAAATATTAAAAGTCTTTGTGGCCGATTTTGAGCATAATTTGGCCTATATAAAAAACGAGCCGTATGTTCACTAACACACAGCCCAATTCTTATTCAATTTCGCTTACAAGACAGATAGTGGTTACATTCCAATCATTGAACTCAGTAACAACCGCCATATCACCATAAAAAGAGAACACTCGACCGCCGTCTTTTAAAGCAGCGTCATTTGCCTTTTTGTCTTGCTCCGGCAAAGAACCCCAATCAAGATTTGAATGCCTGAACAACGCAATATGTATTTCAGCCTCATTAAAAGCTTTAGCAGCAAGCTCAGTGAGCATAACTCGTTCTATACCAATGTCTTTACCACCACCGCCACAAGCAGAAATATATGTACTTATCCCATTCTCTGTACATATTTTTTCAATAGTTTCGCAAAGAAACTTTGCTAATTTTGTTTTGCCACCAACACAAGGAATGCAAACAATTTCTCTTTTTATCTCATCCACTGTTCTTACCCCCTGTTAATCTTATCCATATCAAGCACATAACAGCGCACTTCGTTACCGCGACTAAGGGTTATATCCTTTTCAATTGTAGAGCTACCTATGCCACAAGTGATATATCCATTTTTAACAAAGTTGGTTACCACATCTTTAACAGTATGCTTATCCAAGTTAATATCAGCAATTACCTTAAATTTATCAACGCATAACGCCAGTGCATTATCGCCAAATTTTGACCTATACTGCTCGTTAGTTAGCTAAGCACCAATATGATATTTGGGAATAAAATTTTTATCTGTGTCGTCCGGAGATGATTTGTCGGATTTTACAGCAATCATTTCTTCATTATTCTTTATATACTCAGAAATATTCTTACAGTATAATGACAGATCGCTTTCGGTAACAGCAAATGTAATTTCCAAAAGCGAATCAATACTTTCAACGTCATTTACCACACCATTATTAATCATCTGATTCGCCAATGCGTGAAGCTCGCCCTCTATATCATTTTCAAGTACACCAACAAGTGCCATAAAGGGCTTAACCTTTCTTTTAAATTCAAGATTAAACTCATTAAATAGAAAAGTACGGCTCGCTTCAATAATTTTAGATGTTATAGTTATAGCAAATACATCGTGATTATATACCTTGCATTTGCCTTTAAAAAGACTAATAGACCAATTCCTGAAGTCTTTAGATATCATAATAAAAACCTCCATTATGACAAATTTATACACTAATTATATCACATAAGAGCTTCAAAATAAATGGATAGCAGTATTTTTTACCAAAAACAACGAATACTTTTTGGACAAACTTTTTTATAAAAATAGTATTAAATGAGAATAAAAAAATAATAGAACCGTAAACTCTTAATCATAGAAACAGTGCAGTATGGTGGCTTTCTTTGGCATGAGCTTCAAGGTTGAAGCATTAGATAAATTACAATCAAAGCTTCAGTCTAAAAAGGTATGCGGAAAAGGAATGAATAAATAAAAATCCCGCCGGAGCATTTTGCTTCGGCGGATTTTCTAAATAGTTTATTTTTTTTGTTACAAAACAGTAAAAATATAATTTTCGTATTGACTTTGAAAGTAGTTGTGGTATAATATGTTTGACAGATATTAACGAATAGGAGAGAGAACTATGGATTTTAAAAATGTAGGAAAAGAATACAGACCTATTCCTTTCTGGAGCTGGAATGAAAAGCTTGACACAGCAGAAACAAAGGAACAGATTCACAAAATGGACGAGGTTGGCATAGGCGGATTCTTTATGCACGCAAGAGGCGGACTTCAGACTGAATATATGAGTGAAGAATGGTTTGATAATGTTCAAGCCTCAATCGAAGCGGCAGACGAGTGTGGTATGCGAGCATGGGCGTATGATGAAAACGGTTGGCCAAGCGGCTTCGGAAACGGTATTGTTAACGGATTGGGTATTGAATATCAGCAGAAATATCTTCGCATGGAGGATAAGCCTGAGCATACCGATACGGCTATTTGTAAAAACGGTGAGCATTATTTCTATTACGATATAAATCCGTTTTATGTTGATACTCTTGACGAAAAGGTTATTGCAAAATTTATTGAGGTGATTTATGAACCGTATTTTGAAAGATACGGAACAAATTTCGAGGGCTTCTTTACGGATGAGCCTCAGATTTCAAGAGATGGTATTCCGTGGAGCTTTGTATTTGAGAAGGAATATAAATCAAGATATAACGAAAATATTTTGGAGCATCTTGAGGAGCTGTTTTTGCCTGTAGGAGACTACAAGCTAACAAGGGTTAAATTCTGGAAGATGGTAACGGATTTGTTTTCAAGTGCTTTTGCGAAGCAAATATATGACTGGTGTGAAGAGCACGGTTTAAAGCTTACAGGTCACCTTGTAATTGAAGAATCTTTGCAGGGACAGTTAACGTGTAACGGTGCTTGTATGCCGCATTATGAATATTTTCATATTCCGGGTATGGACTGGCTGTATAGAAACATTTATGCTTGTCTTACACCTTTACAGGTTTCTTCGGTAGCGGAGCAGCTTGGACGTGACAGTATATTATCAGAAACCTTTGCACTGTGCGGTCATAATGTAAGCTTTGATGAGCTTAAGGGTATTTATGAGTGGCAGATGGTTCATGGAATAAATCTGCTTTGTCAGCACCTTGAGGGTTATTCAATAAGAGGTATAAGAAAAAGAGACTATCCGCCTGCAATGTATCTGCAGCAACCGTGGTGGAGTGAATATGATAAATTCAACGATGCTATGTCAAGAGTGGGTATGATATTAAGAGACGGCAAAAAAATGGTTGATGTGCTGCTTCTTCATCCTCAGACAACAGCGTGGTCTATGTTTGACTGTAACGAAAACAAGGGATTGGAAGAGCTTGATAAACAACTGATAAATATCATGAAAAAGCTTGAACGAAAGCATGTCAGATTCCATTTCGGTGATGAGACTATAATGGAGCGTCATGCTAAAGTGGAAAACGGTAAGCTTATAATCGGACAGCAAAGTTATTCGTATGTAATAGACCCGGGCTGTGAAATACTTCTTGATAATACAAGGTCACTTCTTGATGAATTTAAGGCATCAGGCGGTAAAATAGTTACGGCTGATGAAATTCCTGCGAACAATATAGTAGATAATACAAAAATTACATATACAAAGAGTGAACATGACAAATTTACCGCACATTATTTTGTAAATACATCTGCAAATACAGAAAATGCCAAATTCAACGTGAACGGAAAAATGCTTGATATTTATACTGGCGATTTAAAGGAATTTTACGGTATTCATACTTTTGAGCCGTGGGGAAGCCTTATGATAATTGAGGACGGTTCTGAAAATATCATTCCTGATGCAATTCCTGAAACAGAAATATCTTTAAGTGGAAGCTTTAAAGTATCAGAGGGTATACAGAACTGTATAACGCTTGATTACTGTGATTATTATTTCGATGGAGAATTACAAGAAAAGAACGGCTATGTTTTGAATGTCTGCGAAAGAGCAAATGCACTTGAAAGAGCAGTTCAGATTCATCAGGATTATCATGTAAAGGCTGATTATATCCCTGAAAAGCTTTATCTTGTATGTGAGACACCTGAAATCTTTAAAATTTCAGTAAACGGAACTGAAATAGAAAAGAAAATTGACGGATATTTTGCTGATAAGAGCTTTAAAAAGCTTGAGATTTCAAAATATATGAAGCAAGGCGAGAATACAATTTCATTTGATGTTGACTTTAAGCAAAGTGATGAGTTCTATGAAAATCTGAAAAAATCATATACTTTTGAAACCGAAAAGAACAAGCTTGCATATGATATTGAAATAGAAGCAATTTATCTTATTGGTGAATTCAGCGTTAAAACTGACGGCAAATGGACAGGGCTTGATAAAAATGCCGTAAGATACAGCGGTGATTTTGTCATAGCTGCACCGAAAAAGGAAATTGATATAAAGCATATAGAAAAACAGGGTTATCCGTTCTTCAGCGGCGAGCTTGAGATTGAAGGTGAGATTGATATAACAGGAGAAAAGCCCGTGCTTGTGCTTGATAGAAAGGGCGTTAATGCTGTAAGAGTTGAAATAAATGGAATTACAAAAGTAATGCTTACAGGGAACAGAATGTCATTAAAGGAATTTAATGCACAGGGTAAGACAAAGGTTAAGCTTACGCTTATAAACAATCTAAGAAACCTGCTTGGCCCTCATCATCTTGAAGAAGGTGAAAGTTATTCGGTAGCAGCGGATGCTTTCTTTAAGGAAGCTTGTGTATGGAATAAAAATATATGGGCGACTATTGTGTGCTGGAATGATGATTATTGTTTTGTAGAAATGAGTATATAATTTAGCAAGGGCGGATTTGATATCCGCTCTTTTTGAATAAAAAATTATACAATATCCGTTGACTTTTGAACAATTTGGTAGTATAATTATAATCGGTGTATTTTGCAACTAAGGTATTTTATGTGTTTTACGATATATTAGAGGAGGATGTGTATGACAAATACCATAAAATGGTTATGGCTGACTGTTATGAGAGGAATGACTCCGTTTAAAATATCGTGTTTAATGAAAAGATACGGAAGTATTGAAGAGATATATAAGCAAAGCCGTTATTATGATGTTGAGCATATAAGTGCTACAGACAAAATTCAGTTAATGAATAAGGATTTAACAGAGGCTCAGCGAGTATATAAAAATGTATGCGATTGCGGTGCTTATATCATGACTTGCGATAATCCGCATTATCCCAAGACTTTAAAGAATATTGAACCGATGCCGTATGTTCTTTATATGAAGGGTAATCCTATGAATCTTGATAAGATATTGGGAATAGGAGTAGTCGGAACAAGAAATAATACCGATTACGGAGCAATGTGTGCTTCGAGAATTTCATATAGGCTTGGTAAGCTTGGAGCTACGGTTATAAGTGGTATGGCTTTGGGAATAGATTGTATTGCAATGCATGCGGCTGTAAAATCAGGAGCAAGAACAATAGGAGTTCTTGGGACGGGTATAGATATGGCATATCCAACTAAGAACAGATGGCTTTTTGATGAGGTTGCCAAAACAGGACTTATAATTTCGGAATATCCTCCGGGAACACACGGAAGTAAAACTACATTTCCACAGAGAAACAGAATAATAGCAGGCTTATCAAAGGGAGTGCTTGTTGTTGAAGGCTCAAAAGGCAGTGGCTCTCTTATAACAGCAGGATTTGCTGTTGAATATAACCGTGACGTTTTTGCAGTGCCAAGAAGCATTGGTGTTAAGAATATGCAAGGTAGGCTCATGGACGGTACAAATGCTCTTATACAGGAGGGTGCAAAGCTTGTTACCAGTGCCGAGGATATATTATCAGAATATACTCATATAATGAAGTTTACAGCACTTGAGGATGACGAGTATTTTCCTGAATATAAAGATATAAAAAATATAAAGGTAAAAAAAGAGCCTGAAAAGGCTGTTGTTAAACCAAAAACAGAACAGGTAAAAAAGAAAGATATATCATCAATACTTGCAAAGGCGTCAAATGAAAATGAAAAGAGCGTTATAAATCTGCTCAACGGAAAAGAACTGTATCCTGATGAAATTACTCAGTCACTTGATGCAGATATTGGCGGATTAGGCGTAACACTTACATTAATGGAAACCAAGGGAATAATAAAAAAGCTTCCTGATGGAAGATATATTTTAGAAATGTAATATGAGAAAGGAATAAAGGAATGGCGGCAAAGAAAAAATTATTAATAGTTGAGTCACCGGCAAAGGCAGGAACAATAAAAAAATATCTCGGTTCGGATTATACAGTTATGGCATCAATGGGACATATCATAGACCTTCCCAAAAGCCAGCTTGGAGTTGACGTTGATAATGATTTCGTTCCTAAATATATAACGATAAGAGGTAAGGGCGAATTACTTTCACAGCTTAAGAAAGAAGCTTCAAAAGCAGATGCTGTATATCTCGCAACCGACCCTGACCGTGAAGGAGAGGCAATAAGCTGGCATCTTGCTCAGGCATTGAATATAGACCCGAAATCAAAGTGCCGTGTTACCTTTAATGAAATAACAAAAAAAGCGGTTAAGGCGGCAATAAAAGAGCCGAGAAGTATTGATATGGACTTGGTTGATGCTCAGCAGGCAAGACGTGTGCTTGACAGAATTGTGGGTTACAAGATAAGTCCGATACTTTGGGAAAAGGTTAAAAAAGGACTCAGTGCAGGGCGAGTTCAGTCTGTGGCAACAAGACTGATATGTGACCGTGAAGAGAAGATTGAAAATTTTGTGCCTGAGGAATACTGGACAATCAATGCAAATTTAACAGAGCCAAAATCCAAAAAGAGCTTTGAAGCAAAATATTTTGGTGAAAATGGTAAGGAAACAAAGATTTCGAACGGCGAGGATGCAAGAAAGCTTGTTCAGGCAATTCAAAAATCAGATTTTACAGTAGACAGCGTAAAACTCGGCGAAGTAAAGCGTATGCCTCAGCCGCCGTTTACAACGAGTACATTACAGCAGGATGCATCAAGAAAACTGAATTATCAGTCAGCAAAAACAATGCAGATTGCACAGGTTTTATACGAGGGTGTTAACCTCGGCGGGAAAATGGGAACAATCGGTCTTATAACTTATATGAGAACGGATTCATTGAGAATATCGGATGATGCACAGGCAGAAGCGATAGCATTCCTTAAAGAAAATTACGGGTCGGAGTATGTTCAGCCAAGACAGTATAAGGCACGTAAGAATGCTCAGGATGCACACGAGGCAATAAGACCGACATCCATTAATATTAAGCCTATTGATATAAAGGATAAGCTTACAAATGACCAGTATAAGCTTTACAAGCTCATATGGGAACGATTTGCGGCGTCTCAGATGGAGTGTGCTGTTTACGAAACTGCAAATGCGGTTATCAATGCAGGTACTCACACATTCAAGGCTTCGGGCAGACGTTTGAAGTTTAAAGGATATATGGCTGTTTATGTTGAGGGTAGTGACGAAAAGGAAGAAAAGGATAAAATGCTTCCTAAGCTTGAAGAAAAACAATCACTCGTATTGGAAAAGCTTGAGCCTAATCAGCATTTTACACAGCCACCTGCAAGATACAGCGACGCTACATTAATTAAAGAGCTTGAAGAAAACGGTATAGGCAGACCGTCAACATATTCTCCGACTATTTCAACTATAGTTTCAAGAGGATATGTAGTAAGAAATAAGCGTCAGCTTGTTCCGACAGAGCTTGGCTTCGTTACAACGGATATTATGAAGAATAACTTTAAGGATATAGTAGACGTTGAATTTACGGCAGGCATGGAAAATGACCTTGACAGCGTTGAGGACGGCAGTGTTAAATGGATAGATATTATACGTGATTTCTATCCGCCGTTTGCAAAAAATCTTGAAGAAGCACATGAGCGTGTGGCAAAGATCAAGATTAAGGATGAGGAATCTGATGTAGTCTGTGACAAATGCGGACGAAAGATGGTATACAAGCTTTCAAAATTCGGTAAGTTCCTTGCGTGTCCGGGTTATCCTGAATGTAAAAATACAATGGCAATACGTGAAGGGACAGGCGTTGAGTGCCCTAAATGCGGTGGCGAAATTCTTGTTAAGAAATCAAGAAAGGGTAAGGTTTATTATGGGTGTGAGCATTCGCCAAAATGTGATTTTATGGCGTGGGATGCACCTGTAAAAGACGAGAAATGTCCTCAGTGCGGTGGCTTGCTTTTAAAGAAAAACGGAAGAGCGAAAAAGATTTTATGCTATAGTGAAAACTGCAGCTATGAAAGGAAGATAAAATAGTGGTAAAGGTAATAGGTGCAGGGCTTGCCGGCTGTGAGGCTGTATGGCAGCTTGTTAAAGAGGGAATAGAGGTACAACTTTATGAGATGAAGCCTAAAAAATTCTCTCCTGCACATAGTATGGAGGGCTTTGCAGAGCTTGTATGCTCGAATTCCTTAAAAGCTGACAGAATTGAAAATGCCTGCGGATTGCTAAAAGAGGAAATGCGTATGTTTGATTCTCTTATGATGCAGGCGGCAGATATATCGAAAGTCCCTGCCGGAGGTGCTTTGGCTGTAGATAGAGAAATTTTCTCTGATTATATTACGGAAAAAATAAAATCACATCCGCTTGTTACGGTGATAAATGAGGAAGTATCGGAAATTAATCCTGATGAATATACAATCATTGCAACAGGTCCACTTACCTCAGATGCACTGTCAGAAGCAATAGCGGAGCTTACAGGAGATTCCGAATTGTATTTTTACGATGCCGCTGCACCGATTGTAACAGAGGAGAGCATAGACAAAGAAAAGACCTTCAAGGCGGCAAGATACGATAAGGGTACGGCTGATTATATTAACTGTCCAATGACAAAGGAAGAATATACTGCATTTTTTAAAGCACTTACAACAGCCGAAACAGCACCTTTGAAGGAATTTGAAAATCAAAAGGTTTTTGAGGGGTGTATGCCTGTTGAGGTTATGGCAAAGCGTGGCTTTGAAACACTGACCTTTGGTCCTTTAAAGCCTGTTGGGTTAACAAATCCAAGAACAGGTAAGGATGATGCATATGCGGTTGTTCAGCTAAGACAGGACAATAAAGAAGGTACGCTGTATAATCTTGTAGGCTTTCAGACTAACCTTAAATGGGGAGAGCAAAAGCGTGTGTTTTCCATGATACCCGGTTTAGAGAATGCTGATTTTGTAAGATACGGTGTTATGCACAGAAACACATATATCAATTCACCAAAGCTTCTTAATCAATATTATCAGATGAAGCAATATGGTAAGGTGTTTTTTGCAGGTCAGATAACGGGTGTTGAGGGGTATGTTGAAAGTGCATCAAGCGGAATACTCGCAGGCTTTAACATGGCAAGAATGATAAAGGACAAGCCTGTATTGGAGCCTGATTCAAAAACGTGTATCGGGGCGTTGCCCTTGTATATATCAAATACAGCAAATGATAAATTCCAGCCTATGAATGCGAATTTTGGCATCATAGACGGATTAAATGAAAGAATAAAAAAGAAAGCAGAGCGTTATGAGAAAATAGCAAACAGAGCGCTTTGCGTATTAGAAGAAAATCTGAAAGGAGTAAATTAACATGAAAAAGATAGTTTTATTGATTTCAATGCTTGCAATAGCAGTATCAATGACAGCCTGTGGAGGAGATAAAAAGCAGTCAGCATTGGTAGGCGAGGGTACAAAAAGCACAGGAGTAATAGGCGGTGCTGATGAAGCTACCGATATAAAGGTAACTGATGAAAAGGCAGATGATAAAAAATCAGACAAGAAAGAAGATAAAAAGGAAGATAAAAAAGAAGCGAAGGCTGACAACAAGAAGTCAGAGGAAAAGAAAACAGAGCAGAAGAAGGAAAAGAAGTCGGAAGATAAAAAAGAAAGCTCAGATGCGTCTGACAACGAGCCTGAAGAAAAAGTGACACCTACATTTATGTTCTTTGTTACCAAAAAAGATTCTGACTATGACAAGGCTATGCAGGCTGTAGAAGAACTGAAAAAGTCATACGGCAAAAAAATCAGATTTGATATAGTGGACATAGATGAAAAGCCGGAAGCAAAAGAGAACTTCTCTTTGGTAGTAGGAAACACACCGGCACTTATAATGCTTGATACATCGAATAACATAAGCGATATAAAAATGAAGCTTACAGATAAAACAGAGATGGAAAGTGCAATAGAAAATGCACTTAAGTAATTGAAAGGAATATAAAATATGTTTGGAATGCTGATATACATATATTTTCTTATAGCAGGATTTTTATATGCTAATGAGTTGTTTAAGGAAAAGGATATTTACTTTAAGGGTTATATAGGTGGAATATTCGGGAATATACTGCTTATGACAGGACTTATACCGTTTGCACTTGTTTTTGGATTTTCGAAAACAGCACATATAGCCTTGATAATTGTAACAGCAATACCGTATGCAATATTAAAAATTAGAAGCAAATCATCTGCTATAGCAATAATCGTGGACAAAGAGGAAACGATTACCCCTAAAATACTGCTGTTTCTGATATTACCAATATCACTTGTTATATGGGTATTGATGACAAATCATATTTTAGCTCCTGTTGACGGGGCAGTAGCAAGCGGACAGTGTACGTATGGGGATTTGCAGATGCACTTGGGCTTTGTAACAAGCATTGCAGAGCAGGGGAAGTTCCCGCCTCAGTACGCATTTTTGGCAGGTGAGAGACTGAATTATCCGTTTTTTGTTGATATGCTTTCATCAAGCTTGTATTTATTTGGTGCGCCTTTAAGATGGGCTGTGCTTATACCAAGTTATGTAATATCATTCTTGCTTGTTACGGGCTTTTATATGCTTGCATATAAGATAACAAAAAGAAAATCAGCGGCAGTTTTAGCAACAATATTCTTCTTCATAAACGGTGGATTTGGTTTTGCGTATTTCCTTGAGGGTGCAAAAGCAGATTCGACTGCATTTACGAGGATTTTTACGGATTATTACCATACGCCTACCAACTATAATGAAATGAATATCCGTTGGTCAAATACCATATGTGATATGATAATCCCGCAGAGAACGACAATGGCGGGTTGGTGTGTGATAATTCCATGCTTATATATACTTCTTGAAGCACTTGAAAAAAAGAGCGAAAAGTATTATTATATACTTGCTGTAATGGCAGGAAGCATGCCTATGATTCATACACATTCATTCCTCGCATTGGGAATGTTAAGTGCAGTTATGTTCTTTGCATATCTGCCGGAAGCAGAAAACAAAAAAGAATATATATCAAACTGGTTCATGTATGGAATAATTACAATAGGTATGGCAATGCCTCAGCTTGTGTACTGGACATTTTCACAAACCGCAGGAAACGATTCATTCCTGAATTTCCATTTTAACTGGGTAAATGAGAAAGATCCGTATCTATGGTTCTATATCAAGAACTGGGGAATGGCGTTTATACTTGCTGTTCCGGCGTTTATGAATGCAGACAAGAAGAATAAAAAGCTGTTCCTTGCAGGATTATTTATCTTTATTCTTGCAGAGCTTATACAGTTCCAGCCAAATAAATACGATAATAATAAGCTGTTTTATATCACATATATGATAATAATTATTCTTACAAGCTCTTTTGTATGCGATTTGTATGATAAAATGAAGGATATAAAAGGCAGACAATATTTTGCAGTGATTGTTATTATTGCGTATACACTTTCGGGTATACTTACAATAGGACGTGAATACAAATCAGGAGCTGATTATCATACATTCAACGATGATGATATGGAAATTGCTGAATATATAAAGGAAAATGTGCCAAGTGATGCAGTTGTACTTACTTCAACTACTCATATAAATCCTGTTGTAACACTTGCAGGAAGAACGGTATATGTGGGTTCATCACTGTATGTTCATTTCCATGGCTTTGTTGACCAATATCAGAAGCGAAGCAGTGAGATTAAAGGAATATATTCAGGTGATATTGATACAGTAAAGAAATTCTGTAAACGAAATAATATAGAATATGTATATGTAGGACCGTACGAGCAGAGCGAATTTGAAATAAATGAAGAAATGCTTGAACAGCTTGAGCTTGTACATCAGTCAGGAAGAAACAGCTTATACAAAGTAATACAATAAAAGGAGATAACAATGGAAAAAGTAAAACCAAGAACGCTCACAGGCTTTATGGAGCTTTTACCTAATGAGCAGATTGAATTTGACAGATTTATAGAAGTGCTTCGCAACAGTTATATTAAATACGGATTTTATCCTCTTGATACACCTGTGCTTGAAAATTCAGCAGTATTGTTGGCTAAGGCGGGGGGAGAAACGGAAAAGCAGATTTATCGCTTTAAAAAGGGCGATACAGATTTAACCATGCGTTTTGATTTAACCGTACCTCTTGCAAAGTATGTAGCGTTAAATTATAATGAGCTTAATTTTCCCTTTAAGCGTTATCAGATAGGTAAGGTATATAGAGGTGAAAGAGCACAAAAGGGACGCTTCCGTGAGTTCTATCAGGCTGATATTGATATAATAGGAGACGGCGAGTTAAGTATTATACACGATGCGGAAATTCCAAGCATTATATATGATATATTCAAGTCACTTGGTATTGAAAATTTCAAAATCAGAATAAATAACAGAAAGCTTCTTACAGGTTTCTTTGAAATCAAAAGCTTGTCGGACAAGGTTGAGGATATTTTAAGAACTATAGATAAGCTTGAAAAAATAGGCGAGGAAAAGGTTATAGCAGAGCTTGCAGATTACGGTGTTGATAAAGATGCGGCTTTGGATATTCTTGCATTTGTAAATACAAAGGGAACAAATTCGGAAAGAATTGCGGCGGCTGAGCAATATTCAGGCAAAAATGAAGTATTTGACAGAGGTCTTGAAGAATTAAAGACTGT
Source organism: Candidatus Ornithomonoglobus sp. (assembly GCA_045537455.1). Classification (GTDB taxonomy): domain Bacteria; phylum Bacillota; class Clostridia; order UBA1381; family UBA1381; genus Ornithomonoglobus_A. The sequence goes on from JAZSPM010000030.1 coordinate 24,595, forward strand.
ATCAAATACTGTTCAGTTGTTCGGTGTCCCGGAGGATAATTTTGTTCTTGATTTCTCAATCGCAAGAGGACTTGATTATTACACAGGAACTGTTTATGAAACTGTTATAACAGACCATCCTGAGTTTGGAAGTGTATGCTCAGGAGGAAGATATGATAACCTTGCTGAATTCTATACTGACCAGAAGCTTCCGGGTGTGGGAATTTCAATCGGTGCAACAAGGCTTTTCACGGTATTAAAGGAAACAGGCTTCTTTGATTTTGAAAAGACATCACCTATAGAGGCACTTATAATTCCTATGACTCAGGATATGGAATACTGCGTAAAGACAATGACAGCGTTAAGAAAAGCAGGGAAGAAGGTACAGGTATACTTTGAAGATAAGAAAATGAAAAAGAAGATGACCTATGCCAACAGAATAAATGTTCCGTATGCAATAATTATCGGTGATGATGAAATTGCCGAAAACAAAATTGCAGTAAAAAATCTTGAAACAGGCGAGCAGACAATCTGTAAAGTTGAAGAAGCAATTAATATAATAAAATAAAAATTAAACAAGGAGAATGACTCCTTGTTTAATTTTTTTGCCTGTATTTTGAAGGTAGGCAGTTCATGTATCCTTTGAATGTTTTCGTAAAGAACGACATATTCTGAAACCCGCATATTCTTGCGGCGTCTGCTACGGATTCACCGTCTGTAATGTATTCGGCGGCTTTCATACAACGATAGTTGTTAATATATTGGACAATGGTCTGACCTGTTATTTTTTTGAATTCCCTGGATAAAGTATACTTATCCATAAGCACAGCTCTTGAGATTTCGTCCAATGTAAGTTTTTTGCTATAATTAATTCTTATAAAGCTTATTGTGTTTTTTATTGTTTGGAATGAATGCGTTTTTGTTCGTGCAGTATTTTCTTCAACTAAATATTTCTCATATAGTTCAATAAGAATTTGAAGAATTATTATTTTTATTTTTGCAATTCTGCAATAGTCAGCGGTATTTGTATATGTATTTTCAAGAGCTTTAAACAGATTTAAAAATGAAGTGCTTTGGATATGTGGCTCAAAATGGAGCTTTGTGTGAGGAATGCCTGATTGTATACAAAAATCAGAGTCAATAATCAGGCAATGATATTTTATTAAATCAGAGGTATTTGTATGATGTATTACGTTGGAGTTTACTACAATAATGTCATTTTGTTCTACTGAATATTTTTTTTCGTCAAGTTGAACGGTCCCGTTTCCTTCGGTGCAGATTTGTATTTCAAGATTATCATGCCAGTTGGTTTCACGACTGTAGGTTGTTGAAGTTCTCGTTATTCCGAGTTCAAGTCTGCAAGGTAAATTTTCATCAAAATTAGTATATTCTTCGTAACGTGTTCCAAGCATATTGCAATTCTCCTTTGCAAGATAGTGTTATTTTTAGCCAATATAGAATATTGTTTTTTATGAAAATATTCATTATAATATTATTATACAATAAAAAATATTAAAATGCAACTAAAATAAAAAGGAATATGTCTATGATAAAAATAATAATTGCACAGCTTTTTGGTGTAGGAGCTATGGCAGCACTGTTTTCTGTTTATCAGCAGTCAGAAAGAAAAAAACTTATTATAAGTAAATTAGCAGCGGATTTGTGCTGGACAGTTCATTACTTGTGTTTAGGTGCTTACGGAGGAATGATTCCAAATGCTGTGGGGATTTTCAGGGAGTTGGTATTTGTAAGCCGTGAAAATAAAAAATGGGCAAATAATATAATATTTCCGTTTGTATTTATTATTATCAATTGGTTTCTTGGAGTATCAACGTTAAAATCAGCAATTAATATATTGCCGATAGCCGCATCTACTTTTGTAACAATCGCTCTATGGTGTAAAAATCCTAAGCTTACTAAAATGATCTCAATGCCTGTATCGGTGGCATTTTTGATATATGATTTATTTGTAGGCTCATATGTAGGGATTATAAATGAAAGTATAGGTATACTTTCGTTTATGATATATTTTATAAAATCAATAAAGGAGAAAAAGTTATGTGTAAAGAAGTAAATATTTTTTCAGAGGATATGTATACTGATAAAAATGCAATTATTGTAGAAAATAAGCCAATAGAAGAACCTGCAAGAGTAATATTCTCAGAGAACGGCGAAGAAGTAAAGCTTAAAGGAAAACAGTTTGCTGATGAAATTTCAGCCGGCTTTATTTCTGATTTTGAAAAAACACAAAAGCTTTTAGAACAGGGAAAAGCAGACCAAAAGGATCTAATGGCTCATGTTTCGACTTTTGCTGTTGTAAACGGAATTATTTATATGACATATTATGCAAATACAAAAGAAGCAACTGAAGACCCTGATAATCAGACAGCACGTTTTGTTTACTGTCCGGTTAATGATATCGAGAATAAAACTTTTGTAGATATACAGTCAGTAGGGGATTTATGTTATGGAAAAAAGGTTAGTAAGGTTTATGATACAATCCTGATGCAGAAGGACGAAGATACTCTATATATTTTATGGACGGCAGAAGTAGGGGATAATTATTATCGCTTGTGGCGTTCGTTTACTATTTCGTCACAAACATTAGGAACTGTTCAGGTAAACAGATTCAAGGTTGGTAATGTTATAAATGATTTCAGCACAACAGGAATGCAGAGAGCGTTAGCTGCAAATGAAATTGGATACAAAACAATGTACAGTGATATTGGGATTATGCAAAAGCTTTCAACGAGAATGGAAAAAGACGGGCTTTATTATTATAGTGGTGCATACAGTGGTGATTTTACGTGTATTATCAAAAGTAAGGATTTAGTAACATGGGAATATGTAGCAGAGCCTGATTTCCCTAATCAGTCAAAATGGGAAAATGCTACATATGTTATCGGTGATAAGTGCTATTATTTTGTAAGACAGCATGACGAAACACAATACGGATTTTTAACATCATATGATTTGATTAATAATACATGGGAAAAGCCCGTATTGATAGGAGATTGTCAGTCAAGGTCAGATTTTATTGTCTACAAAGACAATCTGTATTTGTTCCATGCGCCTATAGACCGTGAACATATAGGGATTGTTCAAATTGATACAGATAACATAAGTAAAAGTAAAGTAATTTTACAAGCGCATATGCATACAAGCTGTTTTTACCCGTTTATTCAGTATTTTGAAAATGACGGTCTTGCTATGTCTTATACAGTTGAGCGTAAGCATATAAGGCTTGCAAAATTTGATTTAAGTAAATATATAGACTAAATATAAGAAGCTGTAAGAATCGGGATTGCTGATTTTACAGCTTTTTATGTTTTTGTAATAAAATGAAAATTATTTATGAATATATTATTATTTTATAAAGAAATACTTGAAAAATCTCTAAAAAGATGATAAAATATATATTATAATTGCGGTTTTTGTGTCATAAAATATATAATTTTATCATAACGGAAAGGCGGTGAGAGCTTGTCAGAGGAAAAAAAGTTAATAAATGAATGTAAAAAGGGCAATCGTGAAGCTTTTGATAAGCTCGTACTGCAATATCAGGATATGGTTGTGAACTTTGCATACAGTATGCTGTCTAATCGTGAAGATGCATATGATGCCGCACAGGAAATATTTATAAAGGTATATAAGAATATAACGACGTTTGAAGAAAAGTCAGCGTTCACAACGTGGCTTTTCAGGATAAGCTCAAATGTGTGTAAGGATATTTTAAGAAAAAGACAAATCCGTTCAAACTCAGTCAGTCTTGATTCGGGAGATTTCGATGATGAAGGCTTTGAGATAGAGGATTCAAGATATACTCCTGAGGCTGCGATTGAACAGTCAGAAAAACAGCAGCTCGTAAGAAAGGCTTTAAGCGAGATAAAAACAGAGTACAGAGAAATAATAGTTTATTGTGACCTTGAAGAACGCAGCTATGAAGAAGCATCTAAAATACTCGGATGTCCGATAGGAACAATAAAATCGAGACTCAGCCGTGCGAGAATTGCTTTAAAAAATAAATTAGAAAACAGATAAAATATTTTAGAAAAAGTGGAACAAAATTGATTAGTAGAACGTCTAATATAATGAAAAACAAAGAAAGGAGGGCCAGCCAATGGATTGTATGAAATTTCAGGAATTGTTGTCAGATTACGCGAACCTGACTGTAGCAGAAAAACAACTGCTTGAAGAGCATTCGTGTGAATGTAAGAAATGTGCAGAAGAATTAGAACAGTATTTATCTATATTACAGACATTAAAATCAATGCCAAAGCTGACTGCTCCTGAAGATTTTCTTGCGGATTTAAACTACCGTATAGATAAAGAAGATATAAAACAGCAAACGAGAATGAATTTGCTTACAAACATAAAGATGTACAGCTACCGTTACGGTGCTGTGGCGGCATGTTTGGCTTTAATAGCTGTTATTGGTATAAATAATACGGAATTGGTAAACAAAATGAATGGAGCAAGTGACGGTGTTATAAGTGTCGTTACATCAACTATAGCTCCATCAGCAAAACCTGTGATGTCGGCAATGCCTATTGTTCCGTCAGCAGAAGCACAATCAACAGCTTTTCCTGAGAGTCCGTCAGCTACCAAAGTGCCTGATGCAAAATCTACAAAGGCACCAACGACTAAAGCTCCGGAGACAAAGACACAGACTACAAGGGTGCCGTCCGCAAAAGCTCCTTTAGCTACAGCAGTACCTAATAGAAATAATAATAGACCTTTGGCAACACCGATACCGCAGCCTGTAAGAGCTACTTTGAGCCCGACGGTAATTCCTGATGTTAATATCAGTATATCAGAGACTCAAAAGGTAGATACTTATGATGTAACATACAGTATCGGAAATGAGCCGGAAATTACAGCACCGGCAGAGGTGACAGAAGCACCTCTTGACAACACAGGTATAGCAGTAGCTTCTATGGTTGAAAAAGAGCCGGAGGGATTAGTGCTTAATCCTGACGAATATCAATTACCTGATAATATTAATGCAAGAACTGTAGATAACAAAGATGATGTGAGCAGATATACAGCTTCGTCAAATTCTATTGAAGTATCGTATGCAAGTGCTGATAAAGCAAAGGAAATAATAAATGAATATTCAATAAGTAACGATGGAGAATATTATAGTGTAAGCTCTGAAAAAATGGAAGAATTTCTGCAGGCGATGAGTGATGCAGGTATAGAGTATGCAGATAACTGCGTTGAGGTCGGAGCTGATACGATAACCTTTAGATTAATAATTTCTTAAAATAATAAATCCCCCAAGATTTTGGGGGATTTTAATATTTAACCTATAATGTTGTTGAGATAATCAACAGCTGTTTTTATATCTGCTTCAGGGTTTTCTCCGACTTCACGTTCGATGGTCAGGAAACCTTTATAGCCTATATCTTCTAATGCTGCAAGATATGCTTTAAAATCAACACTTCCTGTTCCGAGCGGAACTTCTTCAAAGAACTTTGCATCAAGATATTCCTGAGGTACAGGATGAACAACTCTGTAAATACATTCAGGGTCTGATTCTCTTAGCCTGTTTCCGTCTTTTGCGTGAGTATGTACAATATAATCTTTCAGGTTATATACAGCCTGAACAGGGTCATCGCCTGTAACCATAACAAGGTTTGCAGGGTCAAGGTTTACAGCTACGCCTTTCGAGCCTAATGAATCAAGAAATACTTTTAATGTTGCTGATGTTTCGGGGCCTGTTTCAATCGCAAAGTGCGAGCCTATGCTGTCAGCGTAACGGGCAAGCTCTCCACAAGCCTCCTGCATGATTTTATATCGGTCATGTGAAGGGTCTGAGGGAACAACTCCGATATGTGTTGTAACAATATCACATTCAAGCTCCTTTGCAAGCTCCATAATAATTTTTGACTTTTCAATAAGTGAAGGATTAAGCTCAGGGTTGCCGAAGCCGTGTCCTAAGTCACCGCATATAGCTGAGAAAATAAGACCGTTATCCTTAACGTGCTTTAAAAGCTCTCGGCGTGCATCCTTTGAAAGATTTTCGGGTGCATTAACTCCGCTTGTTGAATACATCTGTATGCCTTGTGCGCCAAGCTTTGCGGATTTTACGATTGCAGTTTTTGTATCATCTTTTGAAAGTGAATCAACAATGATTCCTATAGGGAATTTATACATCATTATCTCTCCTTTGTTTTTTTGTATTTTAATATTATAATATCATTCAGAAATAGTCAATTATTAAAATTGCGGTTAATTAACAGTATCTTGCTCTTTTATGAATTCCGAAGGTAAAAGTCCGCTATACTTTTTGAATGTTTTTGAAAAATATGAATCATTCTCAAAACCGCATTTTAGTGCGATTTCATGTACTGAAAATTCGTTTTTTGCAAGCAACTTTTTTGCGTTACGGCATCGTAATGTGTTTATGTAGGATATAACGGTAAAGCCTGTAACTTTTTTGAATTCTCTTGAAAAATGAAATTTGCTAAGCCCAATTTCATCTGCAATTTCTTCAATAGTGAGTTTTTCATTAAGATGAGCTCGGATATATCCAATGGCAAGACGTATGCTTTCGTTGGACTTTTTTTCTGATACGGATTTTTTTGTTGAGCCTGAAGCGAAATTCCTTGAAAGATATACCATTAACTCAAGTACTGCCGCTTTACAGCCTGCTTCTTTAAAAGGAAAATTACAGTCAAGCTCATGAATGGCTTTCATGTATAATTTTTCAGCTTCCTTGGAGCGTATTAGACCGTTATATTCAATTTCAGCACAGTTAATTCCGTTTGCAACACAAAAGTCACTGTCTACTATAAGGCAGTGATAGGATATGGTGTCTTTGGAGTGTACGGTATGAATATTATTTGAATTGATAATAAAAATATCATTAGCACAAACATTATATTCTTCGCTGTCTATAATGGCTGTCCCTGTACCTTTAGTAAAATATAAAATTTCTATATTATTATGCCAGTTCGGCATATGAGGGTGGGGAGGTGTGTCGTGATGATAAATGAACGGTATTTTTTTGTTGCTTAAATTATGTGATTCAAATATAGATTTATCCATGGCTGCCTCCTGATAGCAATATTGTGTTATTTACTAGCAATATATTCTGTTGACTTTATCATAATTAAAGTATACAATAAAAACAACAAAAAAGCAATAGTAAATTTGTTTTTAAGGAGGAATTAAAGATGAAAAAAGTAAGAATAGCTATGGTGGGAGCAGGTAATATTGCACGTGTACATCTTCAAGCTTACAAAAATGTTGAAAATGCAGAGGTTGTTGCTCTTTGTGATATAAATGAGGAGACTCTTGCAGAAACAGCAAAAATGTTTGGTATAGAAAAGACTTATACAAATCAGGCTGAAATGCTAAAAAATGAAGAGCTTGACGCTTGTGATGTGTGTGTATGGAACTGCTCACATGCTGAATGTTCAATAATGGCTCTCAATGCAGGCTTGAATGTTATGTGTGAAAAGCCAATGGCAACATCAGCAGAAGAAGCACAGAAGATGATTGATGCTGCAAAGAAAAATAACAAGCTTCTTATGATAGGCTTTGTTATGAGATTCGGCGATGAAGCGGCCATTGCAAAGGATTTCATAGATAAAGATTATCTGGGTGACATTTATTACTCAAAGGCTACATATTTAAGACGTCACGGTGCACCGGGCGGATGGTTCTCTGATAAATCACGTTCAGCAGGCGGACCTGTAATTGATTTGGGTGTTCATGTAATTGACTTTACAAGATACCTTATGGGCAGACCTAAGGCACTATCGGTATTTGCTTCGACTGATGACAGAATTAAAAACAGACCTCATTTGAAAACTCATGTTGATTGGATGCCTAAGGGTGCTACTCCTCAGGATAAGTATGATGTTGAGGATTTTGCGGTTGCGATGATAAAATATGAGGGCAACAAAACAACTCTTCTTGAAACAAGCTACAGCATAAACGGCGAAACCGAAACTAAAAAAGAGCTTTACGGAACAAAGGGCGGTATGAATCTTAACGGCAAGGATTTAAAGATTTATACTGAGGTTAATGATTATCTTGCTGATATTTCACCTAAAACAAATAATTATATTCATTCAAGAGAAATGTTCACAGCTGAAATGGAACACTTTGTTGACTGTATTTTGAACGGTACAGAGTGTATAGCTACCGCTGAGGACGGTCTTGAGGTTATGAAGATTCTTGATGCTATCTATGAATCAGCAAGAACAGGTCACGAGGTTTGTATTAAATAAGAGAGGAAGAAAGCTATGAAAATAGGAGTTAGCTCATATTCATTCAGTCAGTATACTTCAAAGGGTAAAATGACTCTTGAGGAAGCAGTAGTAAAGGCAGCACAGATGGGATTTGATGCGATTGAATTCATTCCTTTTGAGGCACCGGAGGGAAAGACTAAAATTGAATATGCAAAGGATTTAAAAAAGCTTGCAGAGGATAATAATATAGAGATTTCAGCGTATGTTGTAGGTGCAAATCTTCTTTGCGACAGCGAGGAAGCAGAGCGTGAAGCAGTTGAAGGTGTTAAGGCTAACATTGATATTGCAAACGCATTAGGTGTTAAGCTTTTCAGACATGACGTGGCATTTAAGCTGCCTATGCACAGAAGCTTTGATTCAGTGCTTGAACAGACTGCACCGTTAATCAGTGAGATTGCAGAATACGGCGAAAAATTCGGTATAATAACAATGATTGAAAATCATGGTCATGCTTTTCAGGATGTTGTAAGAGTTGAAAAAACATACAATACGGTAAATCATAAAAATTTCAGTTTGCTTATTGATATAGGTAATTTTATGTGTGCAGATGAAGAACCGGTTATAAATGTATCAAAGCTTGCAAATCTTGCATCGCACGTACATTTAAAGGATTTTGTTAAGATTGATTATTACAGTGATGCCTCGAAGGAAAATTGCTTCAATACAAGAGGTTGTAATTATTTAAGAGGTACAGCGGCAGGGTATGGTGACGCAAAGACTGCTCAGTGTGTACAGATTTTAAAGAATGCAGGCTATGATGGTTATCTTGATATAGAATTTGAAGGTCCTGAGGATTGTATACAGGAGCTTGAAAAAGGCTTGTCATTCATAAGAGGAATTTTATAATATACAAAAAGGTCTCGAAAGAGACCTTTTTTTGTTGCATGTAAAAAAATGACTTCTGCTTATGCAGAAGTCATTTCGGGTATTTATGCATTTGCGATTATATCCATTGCGTCTTTTCTTGAAAGTGAAATCTTGCCTGTTTTTGTGTCGATTTCTGTTACCATAACAATCATTTCGTCGCCTTCCTTGCAAACGTCCTCAACCTTTTCAACACGCTCTCTGTCAAGCTTTGAAATGTGGCATAAGCCGTCCTTGCCCGGAAGAATTTCGATGAATGCACCGAAGTCCTTGATTGTCTTAACAACACCCTTATAGATACGTCCAACCTCAGGCTCTTCAACTATTTTTTCAATAGCCTTTCTTGCAGCATTGCCGCTTTCCTGAGTTGTTGCAAAGATGTGGATTGTTCCATCATCTTCAATATCAATCTTAGCACCTGTATCAGCAACGATTCCCTGAATAACCTTACCGCCCTGACCGATAACTTCTCTTATCTTATCAGGATCAATCTTCATTGTTGCAACCTTTGGAGCATAAGGTGAAAGCTCTTTTCTTGATTCAGGAATAGCCTTCAGAAGAATATCGTCAATGATGTGGTATCTTGCATCTCTTGTCTTTGTGAATGCTTCCCAGATAACTTCGTATGGAAGACCGTCGTTCTTTATATCAACCTGAATTGAAGTGATACCCTTTTTTGTACCTGCTACCTTAAAGTCCATTTCGCCGTAGAAGTCTTCAAGTCCCTGAATGTCAACCATTGTTGTGAAGCCCTCATCTGTTGTGATAAGACCGCATGAAATACCGGCAACAGGAGCTTTGATAGGAACACCTGCTGCCATAAGAGCAAGAGTTGAACCGCAGACACTACCCTGTGATGTTGAACCGTTTGATGAAAGTACTTCTGAAACGACTCTGATTGCGTATGGGAACTCGTCCTCTGAAGGAAGTACAGGAACAAGTGAACGCTCTGCCAATGCACCGTGACCGATTTCACGTCTGCCAGGACCTCTTGATGGCTTTGTTTCGCCAACTGAGTATGATGGGAAGTTGTAGTGGTGCATATATCTCTTTGTTTCTTCTGTGTCGATACCGTCAAGCTTCTGAATTTCTGAAAGCGGAGCAAGTGTTGCGATTGAAAGTACCTGAGTCTGTCCTCTTGTGAACATACCTGAACCGTGAGTTCTTGGAAGTAAATCAACCTCAGCTGCAAGCGGTCTGATTTCGTTAAGACCTCTGCCGTCAACACGTCTGCCCTCGTATAACCAAGCTCTTACAATTTCCTTTTGCATCTTGTAAAGGATTTCGCCAAGCTGTTCTCTTATTTCAGGGAACTGCTCCTCTAACTTTTCAATCACTTCATCTTCAACAACGCCCATTCTTTCGTCTCTGATGTTTTTGTCATCAGTGTCAAGAGCGTGCTGGATTTTTTCATAAGCCATAGCCTTTATAGCATCATAAAGATCATGGTCGATGTCATGAGCTTCGTATTCAAATTTTTCCTTGCCGATTTCAGCAGTAATTCCTTCGATAAAGTCACAGATTCTTATGATTTCCTGATGAGCAAACTTGATACCGTCAAGCATAACGCTTTCTTCGATTTCATTTGCACCTGCTTCAATCATAACAACCTTTGCCTTTGTGCCGGCAACAGTTACGTGCATTTCGCTCTTTTCTCTTTGCTCAACAGTTGGGTTTATAACAAACTCACCATCAACAAGACCAAGCCATACACCACCGATAGGACCAGCCCAAGGAATATCTGAAATTGAAAGTGCAACTGAAGTACCAATCATAGCTGCGACTTCAGGAGGGTTGTCCTGCTCAACTGAAAGAACTGTAGCAACAACGCATACGTCGTTTCTTAAATCAGCAGGGAATAGAGGACGGATAGGTCTGTCAATAACACGGCTTGTAAGTATTGCCTTTTCTGATGGCTTACCCTCTCTCTTGATGTAGCCGCCCGGGATTTTACCAACCGAGTACAGCTTTTCTTCATAATCAACACTAAGAGGGAAGAAGTCAACGCCTTCTCTTGGTGTTCTTGAAGCTGTTACGTTTACCATTACTACTGTATCGCCGTAACGAACAACACAGTGACCGTTTGCCAGTTGAGCCATCTTGCCTGTTTCAATAACAAGCGGACGACCTGCAAGTGTAGTTTCAAATTGTCTGAACATAATTTTTTCTCCTTTTCTGATTTTTTTGGGGAGATATTGTAAGCAGATAATCGCAGCGGATAAACAATGCTTGTCCGTTCCGGTTATATGCTCAACAGTATCTCCTTTGATATATCATAATAGGCAAACAGAAAAATCCGTTTGCCTATTGATAACTAAATTACTTTCTTAAACCAAGCTTTGCAACAAGAGTTCTGTATCTTTCGATATCCTGATCTGCAAGATACTTCAAAAGACCACGTCTCTTACCAACCATCATCAAAAGACCTCTTCTTGAGTGGTGGTCCTTCTTGTGGAAGTTCAAGTGCTCATTGTTAAGGTGGTTGATTCTCTCTGTTAGAAGAGCAATCTGTACCTCAGGTGAACCTGTATCACCTTCATGAGTAGCAAATTCAGCGATAAGCTGCTGCTTTCTTTCCTTTGTCATGTTGTTGTCACCTCCTATGATAAATTATCCCCTCATGCCGGGAAGCCGTTGGTGATTCGGACTTCTAAGACATAGGTTGAATCTTGTAATCTTAAAAATAATTTGTAAAGCGTAAGCCTTACTTTCTGTTGAAACGTCTGTTGAACTTTTCAACTCTACCGCCTGTATCTACAAGCTTCTGCTTACCTGTGAAGAACGGATGGCACTTTGAACAGATTTCAACTTGGATGTTTTCCTTTGTTGAGCCTGTTGCTATAACCTCACCGCAAGCGCAGGTAATGGTAGTTTGCTTGTAATCAGGATGAATTCCTTCTTTCACTACCGTTTCCTCCTTATAAATATTAATATGCTATGCTCATAACATACCATCAGATATTATACTACAATATTGCTGATGTGTCAAGTGTTTTTTGTAATTACTTCCTGAAAGTAATAATTTTGTTAAAAAATACGGAATATAATTTATATATTTATTATTTTCAGTGCAAATTGAAAAAATTCAATAAAAAATTATCCAGTAATTAAAAACTTAAAAAATATTTTAAATTACACTTGAAAAAACTGTAAAAATGTAGTATTATATAAGTAGTGTATATATAATGCAGGGCAGAAGAGGCTGTCCGCAAATAAAAATAAGGGGAGATTAGTTATGAGGTGTCCTTACTGCGGATTTATAGAAAGTAAAGTTATAGATTCAAGACCTACAGAAGAAAATAATGTAATAAGAAGAAGACGTGAGTGTTTGAAATGTCAGAAGCGTTTTACTACATATGAAAAGTTAGAAGCAATATCACTTGTTGTTGTAAAAAAAGACCAGTCAAGACAGCAGTATGACCGTAATAAGGTTCTGAAGGGAATTATAACTGCCTGTGAAAAACGTCCGATTTCACTTGCACAGATGGAACAGATTGCTGATGATATAGAAGGTGAATTATATCAGTCAATGGAGCGTGAATTTGAAAGCACAAAAATCGGCGAAAAAGTAATGGAAAAGCTCAAAAATCTTGATGAAGTTGCATATGTACGCTTTGCATCAGTTTATAAAAGATTTGATGACATACATACTTTTATGGCAGAGCTTCAGGAGCTTATTGACAAGAAATAATAAAAAGTCACTATTGCGAATGTCGTTCGCATAGCTCACTCCTATAAGATAAAAATGAACCGACCTCAAAAGAGGTCGGTTCTGTTTTTTTTAGCCTTCCATGTGTCTGCCTAAAAATCCGGCTGCGGATTCAGCAAGCTTTTCTTCCACTTCTGAAGGGCTTTCGTTGTCTTTCATAATGAAAAGTACGGAGCCTATTGTGTCGCCCTCTGCAACGATTGGAACAACAATGCCTGCATTGTATTTGTCATTTCCGTCGGCAACCGATACTGATTTGCCTGTCTGATGATTAATAAAGATTTTATCGTTCATTACCTTATCCAAATCAGATGAAACCGGCTTTTCAATTAAATCTTTTTTCGGCAGACCTGAAACTGCAATTACGTTATCACGGTCTGTTATACAAGCACCGTGACCTGAAGCCTTTGCAAGAGTTTCGACATAATCTGCTGCAAAATCTCCAAGCTCACCGATTGGTGAATATTTTTTAAATATAACTTCGCCGTCTTTTTCGGTATAAATTTCAAGAGGGTCTCCCTCTCTTATACGCATTGTTCTGCGGATTTCCTTTGGAATAACTACTCTTCCTAAATCATCTATTCTTCTTACTATTCCTGTCGCTTTCATTTTTATTTCCTCCCAAATTAAAGTTGATATGTAGTCATATTATGTGTTGTTTGGGGATTTTTATGCAAGGAAAAAGGTGGTGTTTTTTAATAGATGTTTCTGCTTATAATTTCATCCTGTATACTTTCATCAAGATTTACAAAATATACCGATAGTCCTGAAACTCTTACAATAAGATGCTTGTATTCTTCAGGATTTTTTCGGGCGGCTTTCAGTTCTTCAACAGAAAGATGATTAAGCTGTAAATTCGGGCAGCCCGACAGTCCTGCTGCTTTTATAAATGAAGCTAATTTCTTTTCGTCTATTCCGGGTGATAGTATAATGTCCAAAACACTGATACCTGAAATTCTTGTATAATCAACATTTTTTAAAGTTTCAAAAATTTCCGTTAAATTATTAGATTTTTGCAATCTGCTTTCGGCAATTCCCTGACTCAAATATTCGCCGTCTTTTCTTCCGTCGGCGGTTGCGCGTACATATCCTGCAAAGGTTTTATATAAATAATATGTAAACATACTCATAATATTTTTGCCGCCTCGTTCGTTGGGGATTTCTGTAATGCAACTGTTCAAATCACCAATAAACTGATTTGCAAGCATATCTACATTTTTGTTTCCGTGACCGTATTTTGGGAGTTGTATACATTTTTGATGTAATTCTTCTGCATTTTCCCAGTTATTTAAAAGAATATCTGAAAACTGCTTTAGTGTAAGCTCATGACGGTCATATACAATGGTCTTTATTGCATACAACGAATCAATAAGAGTAGCAATTCCGCAAAGGCATATTGTTGAAAAGTTGTATTTTGCACCTCCGGCAGTGTAATCTTTTCCGTTTTCAATACATCCTTCATGAGTGGAGGAGAAAAGCGGACAAGGATTAATGTTTTTCTGTTCCAATCCCATAATTACCTGAGTTTCAGAGGCTTTTTGAATCAGTCTTTTGGCGTTTGATAAAAACTTAGAATAAAACTCATCAAAGCTTGATGCATCGGTTATAATATCAGGCAAAGCTGTGTTTTTGATAGATTCGCTTATTTTAGAAGTGTTAAGCGACATATCGAGTATTGCAGGTAATAGTACATACATATAAGCTCCTGCGGTGTGGCCTGCTCCTTCTACCATGGTTTCCTGACAGCCACCGTTTACATAGCGTCTTGCATCAGATGTTTCAAAACCGCATTTTTCAAGCGACGGAATTACCACATCGTCGCATGAGAGTGCAAAATTATTATGACCTTTTATTATTTTTTTACTTATAAGCTCCAAATATTCGTCGGGTGAATTTTGGGAATAACGTACATTTAATTTAGGAGCGACAAGATTCATTTCGCAATGAACATCAATTATTAGCTTTGTAACTTCATTAAATACGGGTGTTCCGTTACTGTCGCAGCCGCCTAACGCAATACAGGTACTTGTTTCCGGCCATCCGCTTTCAATGCTTTTGAATTTAATATCAGTAGGCATTAACCATATACGAATAAGCTCTTTTGCTTCATCTTTTGTTATTTTATTGTTTTTAATGTCGTTTTCATACAGCTTGCCTAAGAGCAAATCTACCTGACCTAAAACTGAAATTCCAACCGCTTCAAGACTGCCTATTGTTTCTCGCAAAAACCATATCATTGCAAGCCCTTCATAAAAGCTTTCAGGTGGATTTTCGGGAACACGCTTTGCTGCATTGACTATCATTTTCATGTATTTTATTTGTGTGCTGTTTTCGCATTTTTCAATAGCTTCTTCTGCTGCCTTTGAAAATTTATTTGCGATTTTTATAAGTGCGTTACAGCTTTTTTCGCAAGCATCACAAAAGGTATACTCATCTGAATCAACAGAAAAACGTATTTTGCTTTCTTCTATTTTTTTTAATAAACCTGAAATTCCTATATTAAACAACAGGGTGTATCCTAATGAATGATGGTCGCTGTCAAATCCGGGTGTTGGTGTTCTGTACAAGCCCAGATGCGTTCGCCAACTTTCTCCGATTTTTGCACATAGAATATCAAGATCGGAATATGCCTGTGCTGTTTTTTCGCATGAAAAAGCCTTATCTCTTTGTTTTTGCTTGAATACATCAACCGGTTCACTACGAGTTCCCCAGCTATAAGCACTCTTTATACCCATTTCATAAAAAAATGGACTGTTTAAAAATATAACCGGCTCAAAATGCTCTGCGATTGAGGTATGAAGCAGGCTTTTTGCACTTACACTTGAAAGATTTGAGCTACCGTTGTAAAAGTCCTTCATATCATCTGATATGAGTTGATGTATTCTTTGATAGTTCTCGTCGTTTTTTAAGTCAAGATTATCGTAATAATCCTTCATTTCTTTATATATCATAATCATCACTCCTTGTATGGATTTTATTACAGTATAATAAATAAAAAACAGAGTGTCAATGATATATAATATTTTAAAATTGATATATAATTTTTTTTATGTTGACAAATTGTATTTTGTAATATATAATTTATATGGGTGATGTTATATGAAGGTTACAAGAATACAGATTAATATGGTTTTACCTGAAACCTTTATGCTGAATTTTCCTAATGGAAGAGATGATTATCTTTTTGTAATGTTTAAATCCCCGTCAATTCTTACGTTAAACGGAAAAGATTTTGCGGTGGATAAAGGTGATGCTGTCTTATTTAATAAATTTGACCCACAAAGGTATTATCCTTCAAAAGGAAAGTTTGTGCATGATTTTATGCACTTTGAATTTGAAAATGAAACTGAACGTAAGGAGTTTTCGAATTTACCGTTTTCTACTGTTATTCATACAAATAACTATGGTGAATTATCCAGAATATTAAAGCTTATTTTACGCTATTTTATAGCTGATTCTTCTGTAGATAAAGCTATTATGCAAAATTTGGGACGGGTTTTTCTGTTAATGCTGAAAAATAATGCTGTCAATTTACAGGATAAGCATTTTCCTGAGCTTCTTGATTTGCGTACTGAAATACACAGTAATCCTCAGTTACCGTGGACTACGGAAGATATGGCAAAAAAAGTCGCATTAAGTAATTCTTATTTTCAGGTGATTTATAAAAATACTTTCGGAATAAGCTGTATGGCAGACGTGATAAATTCAAGAATAGAAATGGCTAAGAATCTGTTAATAAATTCTGATGTGACAGTTTCTCAAACAGCAGAAGCCTGCGGATATAATAATGAAGAACATTTTATCAGACAATTTAAAACAAAAGAAGGAATAACGCCGTATGCATTCCGCAAACAATCAGGCGTTATTCCGTGATTAATCATACTACACACAAAGGTGCTTTGATATTATCTATTGTCTGAATTACTTTATCTGTTTTTAAATCAATGACTGATACATTATCTGAAAACTGATTTGTAATAATTAATATATCTCCGAAAATATTAAAATCTCTTGGTTCTTTTCCGTTGCAGGGGATAAAACGATTGAGCTTCAATGAAGCACCGTCAATATCGAATACTGCAATGGAGTTATGCCCTCTGTTTGAAACATAAAGCTTATCTTCAATGATTCGTATAGCAGCGGCAGTGCTTTCTCCTGTAAAATCATCAGGTAAGGCATTGACTGTATCAATAAGAGTAAGATGACCGTTATTATATTCAAATACAGATACAGTAGATTTTAATTCGTTTGCACAATAAAGATATTTTTTGTCATCTGAGAAAACAAGGTGTCTTGCACCATGACCTGATGGTACACTTGCTTCACAAACATATTTCATATCCTTTGTATATGTATAGATTTTGTCGATTCCTAAGTCCGTAACAAGAACATATCCGTCGTGAGTGACACATACAAAATGTGTATGCGGCTCCGTCTGCCGTGTAGGATGAGGGCCTTTACCGCTATGGGTAACAACTGTATCAGGAAGTCTTACTGCATTCCCTGACAGATAATTTACACAGTAAATATCCTCATTTTCAACAACTAAATGGCAGGCAACGATTCCTTTGGTCGGAATAATATCGCTTGCATTTCCGAGTGAACCGTCGCTGTTTACAGGATAGCTGATAAGACCGCTTTCATTGCTGTTATTGAACGGTTCTCTTAGTAATGCGTAGATTTTATTGTTTGCTAAAGCGAGGTACATCGGTCTGTCAGCAGATGTCTTTTCTTTGAATGTAAGAGTACCGTTTTCTTCAAGAAT
This sequence comes from Candidatus Ornithomonoglobus sp., assembly GCA_045537455.1. GTDB lineage: Bacteria > Bacillota > Clostridia > UBA1381 > UBA1381 > Ornithomonoglobus_A. The sequence continues at coordinate 42,176 of JAZSPM010000030.1, forward strand.
GTATCTGTAAATTCCGCCTTGCTCATCACATGAGGCTATATAAATATTTTTCATAAATAAATTCCCCTTTATTTAATATAATTCAAATCATACTTTATTATATCATATAATTTCAAAAAGTGAATCAGGAACTATCAGTGATATTCCGATGGAGGTACCCCGACTGCCTTTTTAAACTCACGGCTAAAATAACTGTCATCCTTAAACCCTGAAAGCTCAGCAGCTTCGTGGATAGAATATAAACCGGAGGCAATAAGCTCCTTTGCTCTTGTTACTCTAAGATTATTTATATATTTTACAGGCGATACACCGAAGCATTGCATGAATATCCTCCTGAAGTACGTTTCGCTCATTTCGCAAAGCTGTGTCAGATGCGAAAGGGTGATGTTATTTTCTGTATAATTACAGTGAATATAATCAAGTGCAGGCTTTATAAGCTCTGCTTTACTTTTCGAAATATATCCAAGCTCAAATTCCTTTTGCATATTATATATGATATTATATAATTCGGATTTACATTTCATTTCAAAACCGCGTGATTTTGTTCGCCATGTTTGCTCTGCTTGTTTAAAGTTGTCAAGAAAGGCTTGTATGTTTTTTGCACTGAATGTAAAAGGTTCAAAATCAATGGTTTCATCAATGTCAAAATTAATTGCATAGCAATCACCGCTTTTAAGACCTTTGACGTTATAAGATGAACCCTTAGGCATATAAATTATATGGTTTTTGTAAACATTAATGTTTTTGCCATTTTCGAATTTATATATTTTTTCGCCTTCAAGATGTAATGCAAGACCGTGACTTGCACGGTTTTTATGTACAGGTGAGCCTTGACCTGTACCAACATAAGTTGCCAATACAATATTTTTTATATTAAAATTATAATTCATAAAATCATTCATGGTAAAATCTCCTTAATTACATTTATTATATACTTTTATGATAGAATAGTCAAGACCGGTTTTTAAAATTGTACAGTAGAATAGTTCTGTTTTTTAGTATTATAGTGTCTTTTTTTAAAATGGCTGATATGTTATAATAAAGCTATCAAAAGAAAAGGAGGAAAATTCAATGGATTTCCAGAATAAAACAGCTATATCTACAGGTGCGGCTTCGGGAATGGGACTCCTGTTTGCACAAAACATTGCGGAGCTTGGCGGTAATGTTGTTATGTGTGATGTGAACGAAGAAGTGCTTAAAGAAAAGGTTGATGAAATTAATGCAAAAGGTAAGGGCAGAGCAATAGGCGTAGTTTGCGATGTACGTGATTATGAGCAGGTATGCCATGCAAGAGACTGTGCTGTTGAAACCTTCGGTAGCATTGATATCATGGCAAATTTCGCCGGCGGAACAGCGGTAAGGATGAGAAAGGTTGACAGAAGTCTTTATCCTGAATTTCCTGATGTTCCGATTGATGTATATGATTGGGGTGTTGATGTTAATTTAAAAGGGCCATTCTATTTTGCTCATGCGGTTTTAAAGCAGATGAGAGAACAAAAAAGTGGACTTATAATAAATATAGGTTCAATAACAGGTATGGATGGCGACGGTTATGGAATGGATTATCCGACTTCAAAAGCAGGATTGATGTTTGGATTGACAAAATCAATAGCACAGTTTGGAGCTAAATATAATATAAGATGCGTATGCATATCGCCGGGACCTGTTCTTACAAGGGAAGCAATGGCAAACATGAAAACCTTGCTCGGACGTGCAGCAGAGCCACAGGAGATTATAGACCTTTGTTTGTTTGTGGCATCGGATAAGGGACAGTTTATTAATGGCGAAAATATAATGATAGACGGTGGCAGAAACGCAATGAGGAGAGGATAAAATTGCCCATCTCACTACTAAAATGCCGAGGCGGTACAAGCGTACAGCATCCCGTCCTTTTAGCAGCAATCTGAACAATTTTATCTCACGATTATGAAGGGTGGAATTAAAATGAAAAAAACATTTTTAGAATACGATAAAGCAACGCTTACCGTAATGGTACAAGCGGATAATCCTGACAGAATAAAAGAGCTTATAGACAAATCACTTCCTGATGGTGCAGAAGCATTTGGAATGCAGTTTGAGAAGTTAGAGCCTCAATTCAGAAATAAAGAAACATATAAAGAGCTTTTTTATTATACCGATAAACCTGTATATGTAACAAACTATAGACTAGGAAAGAATGAAGGTAAAAGTGATGAGGTTCTTGCAAATGAGCTTTTGGAGCTTGCAGACTGTGGGGCAACACTTTGTGATGTAATAGGTGATTTATTTGATAAACAGCCTGATGAGGTTGCGGTGTCAGATGAAGCTATAGAAAAACAAATGAAGCTCATTGATGATTTGCATAAAAAAGGTGCAGAGGTATTAATATCCACGCATATTTTGAAATATACATCTGCCGAAAGAGTGCTTGAAATTGCATTGGAGCATCAAAGACGAGGTGCGGATATTTCCAAAATCGTAACAGGTGCGGATACAATGGAGCAGCAGCTGGAGAATTTAAAGATTGTAAATCTCTTAAAAGAGAATATGAAAATTCCGTTTTTATTCCTTGCAGGCGGTGAATGTCATATCTTAAGAAGAATAGGTGGAGAATTAGGATGCTGTATGTATCTTTGCGTCCATGAGTATGATGAGTATGCAACGTCGACACAGCCGCTTTTAAAAAATATAAAGGCTATAAGGGATAATATGTGAGGGATAAATCTATGAATTTAGAAAGTACAAAATTATTATTGGAACAAAAATATAAAAATAATGAATTCAGCTCATATGCGGTGTTAGTATATAAAAACGGTGAAAAAGAAATTATTATGTCATCTGACGTTGATGAATATACATATTTTGATGTTGCAAGTACGGGCAAGGTGCTGGTTACGTCAACTTTGGTTTTACAGGCGATTGACAGAGGAATGTTAAAGCTTGAAAATACATTGCAGGAGTTTTTTACAGATGCACCTGAGGAAAAGAAGAATATAACAATAAAACAACTTCTTACACATACATCGGGAATTGTCCGCCATCAGCTTACCGAACAAGCGGCTAAGAATGGCAGGGAGTGTATTGCAGAGGAAATATTAGCATATCCATTGGCTTATGAGCCGGGCGAAAATTATATTTACTCATGTGACGGATATATTTTATTAGGATTTATACTTGAAAAAATCTATGGTAAAACTCTTGAGGAAATATATAACAATAATATAGCAGAGCCTTTGGGATTAAAAAGAACAAGTTTTGAAATTGACATGGACGAGCCAAATGCTGCAATTTGCTATCGTTGGCAGAGAACTTCAGAATCAAAGCATCGTTTTGATGATGAAAATATAATGGTACTTGGAAAAGCTTCAGGGAGCGGTGGACAGCAATCATGTCTTCATGATATAGAAAAATTTATTGATGCCATTATCAGTAAAGATGAAAAGCTTTATTCAAAGGGGATATTTGAGCTTGCTGAGAAAAATTATACTCCTGATTATAGTCAGGGGAGAGGTTTGGGGTATCTGGTTGTTGATGAAAAATATCCACAGACCGGAAAGCTGTTCCCGATAGGTAGCTTCGGTCATTGCGGGCATTGCGGGCAGAGTTTCTTTATGAATCGTGAGCAGGATATGTATGTTATTATTCTTACAAATGCTACACGTCATGCAAATATGAAGAATAATTTTAACGGATATGATTATGGTGAAATAATGAGTCTGCGTGAAGATATTCATAATGCTATATTCAGTGATTTACTTGAAAATGAGGGATAAAATGCAGATAATACCTGTAGAGTACGGAAAATCTGTTTTGCCTGAAAGCATGATTTTTATAAATGGGGATGAAAACAAATTCCGTGAAATTGTTTTTAAGGTTTACCTTATTAAAACAAGTCAAAAGCTTATCTTGGTTGATGCTGGCTGTGAAACTATGCCGGGATTTGTAATGAGGGATTTTATAGGAACAGTGCAGGCACTTAAAAATATAGATATTACGCCCGATGAAATAACCGATGTTTTAATAACCCATTCACATCATGACCATATTGAATGTGTTAAGTATTTTAAAAATGCTGTTATACACATTCAAAGTGATGAATACGAAAACGGAAAAAGATATATCCCTGACGATTTTAATGTAAATGTTTTTGAGAATGAATTTTTGGTTTGTGAAAATGTGAAAATCGTAAAAATCGGCGGTCATTCAAAAGGCTCGTGTATTGTTGAGATAAAGAATGATGATAAAACTTATATAATATCAGGTGATGAATGTTATTTACGAGAATGTTTAACTGAAAAAATCCCGACGGGCAGCTCGTTTAATCAAAATGTAAGCAGAGAATTTGTTGAAAAATACAGTGACAGTAAATATACTGTTTTACTGTGTCATGAATAATTAAAAAGGAGAAAAGATATGGATTTTACAAACAAAACAGCACTGATAACCGGTGCAAGTGTAGGAATAGGCAGAGCGGTTGCTTTGAAGTTGGCACAAAACGGTGCAAAGGTTGTACTTTTTGATGTAAACTTTGAAAAGCTTGAAGCCGTAAAAAAAGAAATTGAAGAATATACAAAAGATGTTTTGATTTACAACTGTGATGTAAGCAATGAAGAGAAGGTATACGAAATCGTAAAAGAAGCCGAGAGTATATTTGGCGGAATAGACATTCTTGTAAATAATGCGGCATTATGGAGATGCTGGGACAGCTTTGTTAATACATCTACAGATGACTGGCGTAAGTTTATTGATATAAATGTTATGGGAGTTGTTTATTTGACGAAGGCAGTTCTTCCGAGCATGCTTGAGAAAAAATATGGAAGAATAATAAATGTTTCTTCTGTGGCAGGTGTATACGGTAATGCTAATATGGTACATTATTCTGCTACAAAAGGTGCGGTTATTTCTATGACAAAAGCACTTGCAAAAGAAGTGGCAGACAAGGGAATCACTGTAAACAGTGTTTCACCCGGCAGTGTAAGTGATTCAGCAAATCCTGATATAAATTCATTTCAGCCAAGTGAGCTTGCTTTTATGGGAAGAACAGGAACTAATGCGGAAAATGCAAATCTTATCTGTTTTCTTGCAAGTGATGAAGCAAGCTATATTTCGGGTCAGAATATTCAGATAGACGGTTGCAGAAAAAAACAGTAATACTATTTTTTTCGTAACTTCTTCGGAGTTTTACCGGTCAGATTAACAAATACGGTTCTGAAATAATTTGATGAAGAAAAACCTATTTGTGAGCTTATTTCTTCAATAGAAAGTGTAGTATGTGAAAGTAAGTCAAGTGCGTGCTGAATCATAATATTATGCTTGTACGCAATAGGTGTAACGCCCGTTGATTTTTTAAACAGCTTAAAAAATCCTGATTCACTGCAATGGCAAAGCTCGGCAAGTGTACTTATGGAAATATTCTGATTATAGTTATTTTCTATGTACTCAACAGCAGGCTCTATTGTTATATATGATAAAGGCTTCGGAATTGTTTTGAGCTTTTTATAAATATCATCAAGAAGTTGATAAAAATATGAAACAGACAGCAAATATGAATTGTCAAACGTTTCATACATTTTATTGAATAAATCCGAAGGATAATTCTTTAATATCTGAAATTGATATTCGTAAAAGTCGTATTGGGATTTAAAATTAAAATTAATTGAATACCATTCAATATCAGGCGAACCAAACCATACGGAGTGATATTTCGTCCCGTATGCAATATAAATTAAGTCACCCTCATAAGCGTATAAAGTCTGACCTTTATAAAGAAATTTTGCATAGCCCTTTGTTACATAACCTATGCAAGGCTTGTAAAAATATACCTCAGGACCGGCAGAATGAATGTTCTGATAATTATGCTTTTTAAAAGAATAATCGGAAATAAGGGGTTTTTGGTACATGACAATCTCCTTTTACAGAATAATGGTGTTTTTATGCAGTATATCATATTGTTTTGTGTTTGTCAATGCAGTATAATTACTTTAGTTAAAAATATTTTCAGAGGTGATTATTATGGATAAACAAATTGTATTTGTTGAAAAAAACAAGGCTGAATTGCTTAACGTTGAGAGTCAGACTCTTAATGCAAATCAAGTAAGAGTAAAAACGGTTTTCAGTACAATCAGCAACGGAACAGAAAGAGCAAATCTTACGGGAAATCCTACAGTAGGTATCAATACAAAGCCTACTGATGAAGCTGTGTTTCCGAGATTTACAGGCTACAGTACATCCGGAATTGTTGTTGAAAAGGGCGAAGCTGTAAAAAGTCTTGAAATCGGTGACAGAGTCGCAATGTATTGGACTACACACAGAAGCTATAATGTGGTTAACGAAAAAAATGCTGTAAAGATTGAAAGTGACTGTGTATCGTTTGAAGAAGCGGCACTTGCTCATATAGCGACATTTCCGCTTGCAGCAATCAGAAAAACAAGACTTGAAATCGGAGAGTCAGCTATGGTCATGGGGCTTGGAATACTTGGTCTTTTTGCTGTTCAGCTTGCTCATGCAGCAGGTGCTGTTCCTGTAATAGCGGTTGACCCTGTTAAGGAAAGACGTGAAAAAGCATTGAAATTCGGAGCAGATTATGCATTTGATCCATTTGAGTCTGATTTTGCCCAAAAGGTAAAGGACGTAACAAACGGAGGCGTAAATGTTGCGATTGAGGTTACAGGTCAGGGGGTAGGACTTAACGAAACGCTTGACTGTATGGCACGCTTCGGCAGAGTGGCACTTCTTGGCTGTACAAGAGAAAGTGATTTTTCTGTTGATTATTATAGAAAGGTTCACGGACCTGGCATATCGCTTATAGGAGCACATACAATGGCAAGACCTAATGAAGAATCATATCCGGGATATTTTACAACTGCTGATGATATAAAAGCTGTTTTGAAGCTTTGTGCAAACAAGCGTATAAATATTAAAGATATGATTGAGGAAACACATTCACCTGAAGAGTGTACAAAAATCTATGACAGTCTTGCAAATAATAAAAATTTCCCTACTATAGTTCAGTTTGACTGGGAAAGACTTTGATGGAGGGAATAGTTATGCATAAAATTAAAATAGCACAGATAGGTACAAGTGCAAACAGCCATGGTAATCACATTTTTAATTCTTTAAGAAAGAATAATGATGTTTTTGAAATTGTGGGTTATGTCATGCCTGAAAATGAAAGAGAAAAATTTCCGCATAGAATGTCTGATTTTGAAGGATATAGGGAAATGACTCTTGAAGAAATATTGAACGATCCCGAAATTGAAGCTGTAACGGTTGAAACAGAGGAAATATATCTGACAAAATATGCACAAATGGCGTCAGAGCATAAAAAGCATATACATATGGAAAAGCCTGGCGGTGCTGTATTAGCTGATTTTGAAAAGCTTATAGAAACCGTAAAAAATAATAAAACGGTGTTCCATACAGGATATATGTACCGCTACAATCCTTATGTTATAGAGCTTAAAGAACAGATAAAAAATGGTGAGCTTGGTGATATAATAAGCGTTGAAGCACAAATGAACTGTATACACCCTAAGGAAGTCAGACAATGGCTTGAAAATTTCCCCGGCGGCATGATGTTCTTTTTAGGATGTCATCTTGTGGATTTAATATATTCAATTCAGGGTGTGCCGAAAAATATTATTCCGTTAAACAAATGTAGCGGTGTTGACGGTGTAACAAGCGAAGACTTCGGAATGGCAGTGTTTGAGTATGAAAACGGTGTTTCATTTGCAAAAACTTCCGCTGTTGAACTTGGCGGCTTTGAAAGACGTCAGCTTGTTGTAACCGGTACAAAGAAAACAGTTGAATTAAAACCACTTGAATGGTATGCAGATGGCGGTATGCTTACTACGGGAAGATATGCTCGTGAAAGCAGAGAATGGGGAGCTTTAACAGAGAAAGAAACAAGCAAACCCTTTGACCGCTATGATAGCATGATGTTAAGCTTTGCTAAGATGGTGTGTGGTGAAAAAGAAAATCCGTGGAGCTATGATTATGAACTGAAATTATATAAAGTGATTTTAGAAGCTTGTGGAGTATAAAAAATAAGAAAGGAAGAGTGAAATATGAAAGCAATTTTAGTAAACGAGGACAAATCATTATCATGGAGTAATGTACCTGATCCACAGATAAAGTCGGAAGAGGTACTTGTAGAAATACATGCGGCGGCGTTAAATCGTGCAGATTTAATGCAAAGAGACGGAGACTATCCGCCACCTCCGGGTTGTCCTGAATGGATGGGACTTGAGATCGCCGGAGTAATTGTTGAAATGGGCGAAGAAGCTAAAGCAAAATCTGATTGGAAGGTTGGAGATAAAGTTTGTGCATTGCTTGGCGGAGGCGGATATGCTGAATATGTATCTGTAAAATATGATATGCTTATGCCTGTTCCTGATAACTGTACAATGGTTGAGGCGGCGGCAATTCCGGAGGCATTTGCGACTGCGTATCTGAATTTGTTCATTGAAGGTAATATAAAGCCGGGTAACACATTGCTTATGAATGCAGGTGCATCAGGACTTGCGAGTGTTATAATTCCTATGGCTAAGGCGTTTGGTGTAAGAGTAATCACAACAGTTTTGTCAGATGAAATAAAGGAATCAATAAAGCATCTGAATGCGGACAGAGTTGTAGTTACAACAAAAGAAGATATTTCGGAAGTATTAAAAGAAGAGCTTGCAAATGGTACATCAGTTGATGTTGCGATTGACTGTCTTGGCGGTGAAATAATGGGTAAGTGTATTCATTATTTAACACACGGAGCAAGATGGATTATGATTGCGGCTTTGGCAGGACAAAAAACTGAAATAGACTTAAAGAATATCTATGTAAGAAATGTCCGCATAATCGGAAGTACACTTCGTTCAAGAACTCCTGAAATGAAAGCATATATCCTTTCAGAGCTTGTTAAGAATGTATTTCCTAAGATTGAAACAGGTGAGGTTAAGCCTACAATTTATAAGACACTTCCTATAACCGAAGCAGAGGAAGCCCATGCGATACTTCAGCGAGGCGAGAATGTAGGTAAGGTTGTATTAACAGTAAAATAATATAGACAATAAGGTGACTGTATTTTGCAGTCGCTTTTTTGTTTATAAATTTATATTTTTGTTTATAATTAAAATACCTCCGAATAAAATAGTATTATAGGGGGTGCGTTATGAGTAGAATTATATCTGAGGAAGAACGTAATATGCAGATATTACTTGGGCTTTTTATTTTTATTTTGATGTGCGGTGTGGCATTGGGAAGTGCATATATGATAAAGCACAACAGCTCATATGAAGGGCTTACAGAGTACCTTACAGAATATCTGAAAAATACAGTATCAAACGTAAATAAAAGGGAAGTAATAAAAAATGCATTAAAGTCAAACATGATTATGCTTGGAGTAATATTTTTTGCGGCATTTTTTAAGATTGGTTTTCTTGTTGCCGGAGCGTGCCTTTTGCGAAAAGGCTTTGTGGTAGGGTTTACTGCGGCGTCTTTTATGGAGGCTTTCGGATTAAAAGGTGTGGTGGTGAGCTTGTCGTATTTGCCGGGGTTCGTATTAATAATCCCTGCTTTTGTGCTATTTTGCTCAATAAGCAGTGCAATTTCACTTAAAAAAGAGAAATTTCAGAGAAAAATAATATTTTCTTATATTTTTTTTACAATTTTTATTATTACAATATTTTGTGCAGCTTCATTTTTTGAAGGATACTTAACCACAATATTTATGACTAAATTTGCTCAGTTTATTTGATTTTGGTGAATTTAGTGAAAAATTAACTATTTACAAATAAAAATTTTGTGGTATAATAGATATATTGAAATAGTTTTGCAATACTCCTGTAAATAAATAACAAACAAAAGGACATCTTTGCAATATACATACAATCAATCTGAAAACAAACATAAGAAAAGCCGGTAGTGGTTTGCTGTGCTTTTTGAAAGGAGCAGTAAAATAAAATATGAACGCATATGTGGATGAATATGCAAGCTTTATGACTAATGTCCGTCATAAGGCATTGAATACAATAGAATCGTATAAGCGTGATGTAAATCAATACATTACATATCTTAATCAAAGCGGTGTGGATGTGTCGCTTGCAACCAAAACAACAGTGCTGTCTTATTTGCTGTCGTTGCAGAAGCAGGGAAGAGCAACATCAACTGTGTCAAGAACACTGGCGTCATTAAGGTCGTTTTATGTGTTTTTGATACAAAATGGAGAGGCTGTGAATGACCCGACATCAAATCTTGAAGCACCGAGAGTTGAAAAGAAGCCACCGAGCGTATTAACAGCAGAAGAAATTGATTTACTTTTATCTCAGCCGTCTCTTGATGACAGCAAGGGGATAAGGGATAAGGCAATGCTTGAGCTTTTATATGCTACGGGTATACGTGTTTCCGAGCTTATCAACTTAAATATTGAAGATGTTAATATAGCTATGGGATTTATTACAACATCAACTGCAAAAAAGGAACGCATTGTTCCTATGGGACATGCCGCGATAGAGGCTTTGACGCTATATGTTGCAAAAGCAAGAGGAAATCTTTTGAAGGATACAGACGAAAAAGCTTTGTTTGTAAATTGCAGCGGTGTAAGGCTTACACGCCAGGGCTTCTGGAAGATAATCAAGCATTATCAGCAGACAGCAAATATAGAAACAGACATAACACCTCATATTTTACGCCATTCTTTTGCAGCTCACCTTATTGAAAACGGAGCAGATATAAGAAGCGTGCAGGAAATGATGGGACATGCAGATATTTCATCAACACAGATTTATTCAAAAATGATGAACAGCCGTTTGAGAGACGTATATGCAAAGTCGCATCCAAGAGCGTAGGGAGGTTGTCGTTTGATTACTAAGATAAATAAAAAACTTATTATAAAGCTTGCTGTATTATTGGTATTTGTTGGGGCAATAGCCCTTGTTGCAAGGCATTTATATAATGATATGGATTTCAGGGTTATGATAAAGGATCAGATAAATCTGCGTTATCCTGATAAATGCCGTTATCAGTATTATTATGTAAATAATATTTTGCAATATCATCTTGAACCGCATGACCTTGAACAGAACGACGTTAAGGAAATTCAGGTAGGTAACGGTAAAAAGTATCTTGTAAACCATTCAAGAGGCTTTGCAATGGATTTTCCGAGAGATACAACTTTTGATTTAACCTCGGGTAATGAATTTATCAGAGCTAAGACAGAAAAATATGATATAATGCTGTCAAAGGAATTTTCGCCTTATGAAAGAACAAGATTCTACATAAGAGATTATCTTCACAAATTCCTGTTGGACGAGCGTTTTCAGGAGCAGAACAAAATCGTAATCCATAAGGATTCGGTTGAAAAGATAAATGATTTCTGGATGCAGGTTGTTTTTGCAGAGCGTACTCCGGCGCCTGACAGCCCGATAAAACAGAATGTTTATGCTTACTGCTATATCTATGATGAAGAACAGCGTTATTACCGTATAATGATAAAATCACCTGAATATGATGATGAGTTTATAGATACGGTTTACAGAATGCTTTACTCATTTACGCTTGATGTAAAAATTCAGGGTCCGTCAAGGGATTATACAAATTATGAGCCTGTCCCTGATCCTGACTGGAATGAGGAAACAAAGAAGTTCTATGATGAATTGTGTGAATCAAAGGAACTGAAATGGGGAGTATATGTACCTCAGGGTGTAAGAGATTTGCATTTTGATGAGGTTGAGGAAATGGAAGATACCATTGACTACACCTTTGACGGAATGATAGAATATATCTACCATTGGGAGGAATTTCCGATGGAGGGCATGAAAGAGGCTTATAAAAAGGGTAAGATTGTTGAGCTTACTTTGCAAACAGCGACTGTTATGAATGCTGATTTGGACGGATACAGTCCTGCATTTGATATCCTTGACGGCAGACGTGATGATGAAATCAGAGCGTTTGCAAGAGCCGCAAAGGAGTTCGGTCATCCGTTCCTGTTCAGATTAAATAACGAAATGAACTCTGACTGGGTATCGTATTCAAGCTCGGTTCTTATGTGTGACCCAAGCCTTTATATTGAAATATGGCGTAGATATTATGATATATTCAAAGAAGAAGGCGTTGATAATGCAATATGGATATTCAACCCTAATAATCTGACATTCCCGCCATGTGGATTTAATGACCCAATGGCATATTATCCGGGTAATGAATATGTTCATGTGTTTGGCGTAACAGGATACAATACAGGAACATATTATGCGGAGGAATTCGGAGAAAAATGGCGTAGCTTTGAGGAGCTATACGACGAATGTGAAAAGCTGTTCGGTGAAAGATACGGTAAATTCCCGTGGATAATAACCGAATTTGCTTCAAGCTCTGTCGGTGGAGATAAAGTTCAATGGATAAACGATATGTTCAGTGTGCTGCATAAGTACCCGAAAATAAAAATGGCGTTCTGGTTTAACAGTGCCGACTGGGATCCTGATTATCCTAAGGAAACTGTTCTGTCAAGACCGTATTGGCTTGATGAAACTCCTGAAACCTTAAAGGCATTCGGAGATAATGTAAAAAAAGAATAAAATATCAAAAAAAGCATATTATAACTTCATAATACATCTAATGAAAGGATTGGATTTTATGAAACGTATAATATGCTTTTTTATTGTGTCGGTTATGATGCTGTCAACTGTTGTGTATGCTGAAAACGTGGTTGAAACAAATGCCCGTTCTGTGATTTTGATTGAAGCATCAACGGGAGAGGTTTTATATGAGGATAATGCGGACGAGCAGCTTCCGATTGCGAGCGTGACAAAGATAATGACAATGCTTCTTATAGCAGAAGCAGTTGACGACGGAAAAATAACGCTTGACGACATGGTTCCTGTAAGTGAAAATGCCATGAGCTATGGTGGCTCTACAATGTTTCTTGAGGCAGGAGAACAGCTAAGTGTGCATGATATGCTAAAAGGAATAGCAGTAGCTTCTGCAAATGACGGATGCGTAGCTATGGCTGAGTTTTTGGAGGGAAGCGAAACTGCGTTTGTAGATAAAATGAACGCAAAGGCACAGGAGCTGGGTATGCAAAATACCTGCTTTAAAAACACGAACGGTCTTGATGAGGACGGTCATTATTCGTCAGCAAGAGATGTGTCGATTATGTCAAGAGAGCTTTTAAAGCACCCTATGATTTTAGAGTTTACAACAATATGGACAGATTCACTGCGTGACGGAAAATTCAAGCTTGCTAATACAAATAAGCTTATACGCTTCTATAACGGAGCAAATGGGTTAAAAACCGGTTCAACATCAAAAGCTCTTTGCTGTATAAGTGCATCTGCAATAAGAGACGATATGCAGTTGATTGCAGTTGTTTTAGGTTCGCCAACATCTGCCGAGAGATTTTCAAGTGCAAAGGCTTTGCTTGACTACGGCTTTGCAAATTATAAAATTCAAAGGATTCTTACAGCGGGAGAAGAGGTTCAGAAAATAAAAGTAAATAAAGGAACAAAAAATGAATTGTCGGTTTGTGCGGCAGAGGATTATTTTATATTGAAAAAAAAGAGTGATAACGAAGAAATAATTCCTGAAATCACTTGCGAGGAATACCTTAACGCTCCTGTTATCAATGGAGATAAGGTAGGAAGCGTTAAGGTTAATGGAAAAACAATAGACCTTGTTGCTGCTGAAGGTATTGATAAAAAAAGCTTTACTCAGATGCTTGCTGAACTGTTTGGGAATCTTGTAAACGGTAGTTCTCACGATGCAGAACAAAACCTGCAAGAGCAGCAATCAGAGCAAGAAGCACAACTACAACAGCAAGAGTAGTTGCGGAGGCGGCAAATGCACGGCTTGCAGAAGTGGCAAATACGGTTTCTGTAATCGGATTAAATCGAAGATAAAGTAAAGTATAAAATGCAGCAATAATTCCGTGCAGAAGCTTGCCTATGAAGTACGGAATAAGCGATAATTCATACTTTGCAATAACAGCCATTACCTGAATATGTACACTGAAGCCCGCAAAGCCTACAATAAATGCAGTTAATATAAGCTTTTCGCAGATGGGAATGCTTAAATCTGCAACGGAGATTGTACCTGTTACAAATTCCGATATTCCCTTTGCAAGAGCCATAAAATACGAATTAAGAGGAACAAAATCTAATGCAATACGGCTTATAATACTGAAAAAAACTACCGCACCGCAGACTGTTAATATATTTTGTACAGCATTATTTAGTGCAATACTGAAAATTTCACCTATGCTTCTGTCAGGCGATGACATAACGGTTGATGGTGCGGTATAGCTTTTTCGTTTGTAGAAGCTGAATATTATACCTACGGTAACAGCCGCTAAGGCATGGCATACATACAGCATAATACCGTATTTTAAGTTTGAGTATACTGCTATTCCAACGGAGCCTAATATAAATAAAGGCCCTGAATTATTGCAAAATGCAAGAAGACGCTCTGCTTCTGTTTTTGAAATATAACTGTTTTTATAAAGTTCACCTGCTGTTATTGCACCTAACGGATATCCGCTTACGATTCCTAAAATAAATGCAGAAGCTCCTGCCGGATTTACCCTGAAAAGCGGCATCATGCAAAATCTGAAAACTTTAGCAAGAGATTCGCAAAATCCTGAATAAATCAAAAGCCCTGAGCAGATAAAAAAAGGAAACAGGGTAGGGATTATCATTGAAAAGCATATATTCATTGAATCTATTGCATAGACTATTGATTTCTGAGCATTTGTGATTATAAGATACAATACACAAATTATAGCCAACTGAAATAAAAATTTTTTCATTTTATAAGCTCCTTTGAATTTACTATATATATTATTTCTATGTAATGAAATTCAAATTAAAAACATAAAAATAAAACAGCAGTAAAATTTTTGGAGGTGTGTCATGAAAAATCCTAAAGAAGCTGTGGGTGATAAGCTTGGTATACCCAAAGACATATCTCTTGACTTACCAAGAATAACAGCATCGGGCAATCGAGAAGTGTATATTGAAAACTATAAGTCATTGATTGCATATGATTCATCGGAAATTATAATCGGAAATAAAAAATTCAGAGTGTCTGTAACCGGTGAAAAAATGGAAATAAAATCCATAAGACGTGATGATATTGTGATTTTTGGGCAAATTTTACACGTTGACTTCAAAATGTAATATAAAAGGTGCAAAAAATGTTTAATAAGTTCTTTAAATTTCTGAAAGGATATGTTATAATAGAGGTATCAGGGTCTGATATTGAACGGTTCTTGAATATATGTGTCAGACGGGATATAGATGTCAGTGATGTAAAGCATCATTCTGACGGAACAACTGTTTTGTGTATAAGCGTACATGATTTTATATTATTGCGTCCTGTTGCATACAAAACAAAAACTAAAATAAAAATAATTGAACGGCACGGAGCGTTTGAATTAAAGCGTCTTTATGGTAAACGGTATGCGTTATATATCGGTGCATTGATAATGGTATTGTTTTTTATCATTACTGCACAGTTTGTATGGGTTGTAAAGATTGACGGCATATATGAGAGCGATATGAATCAAATAGTGCAGATTCTTGAAGAAAACGGAGTTAAGCCGGGAGCTTTTAAAGGAAGCTTGCCGGAAATATCAAAAATCAAGAATGCTCTTATAAATAAAACCGATACCGTAGCATGGGCATGGGTGTATATTGAGGGTGCGTGTGCAAGGGTTGAGATTTATGAAAAGCGTTTAAAGTCTCAGACCGTTGATAAATCTGAGCCGTGCAATATTGTGGCGGCAAGCGATGCCTTTATACGTCGTGTTGATGTAAGAAAAGGATATAAAGCAATAGTGAATGAAACACCTGTATCTGCAGGGGATATATTAATATCAGGTAAAGTCCCTGTTTTCAGAAAGGACTATGAGGAAGAAAGATATATGTATGTCCACGCAGAGGGAGACATAGAAGCTGTTACATATCATACGGAGGAAACAGAGCAAAAGCTCTGGTATGACAGCCGTGTAAAAACGGGACAGGAAAAAAAGTATTACAGTGCTGAAATTTTCGGAAAGCTGTTCAATCTATTTTTTAAGGAAAATCCACCGTATGAGGAGTATGATGTGTCGGATAAGCGACATGAGTTGTGTCTGCCGTTTTTTGGATATACGGGGCTGTGTATAAATGAAAGAACATATTCGGAAGTTGAAGTATTCAGGGAGCCAATTTCAAAAGAGGCGGCTGCACTGCTTGCACAGCGTGAGCTTGAAGAAAAAATAGCAAAGAAGCTTTTAAAAAATCCCCAAATGTTAAGCCGTGAGCTTGAATGGGAAGACGTAAACAGTGACACAATAAGAGTAAGACTCAAAATGAGCTTTATTGAGGATATAGGAACCGAAATAACAATAAACAAGGAGTGAAGATATTTGATAAACAGACAGCTTGAAGCAGCAGAGGGAGTGGATTTTGCACCTCTGTTCGGGAGCTTTGATGAAAATATGAAGCTTATAGAAAAGGCATTTAATATAAGCGTTCATCAGCGTGACAATGCACTGAGGTTAAGCGGTGAAGAAGAAAATGTAGAGAAGGCTTCTCAGGTTATAGGAGTTCTTCTTGAAGCGTCAGCAAGAGGTGACAGGATTGATACCCAGAAGGTTATGTATGCAATAACAATGGTACAGGACGAGGGCGGTATCGACATGAAGCTTATGGGCGATGACTGCGTTGCAATTAATATAAAGGGAAGTCCTATCCGTACAAAAACATTAGGACAGAAAAAATATGTTGATGCAATCAAAAATAATACAATAGTATTCGGAATAGGCCCTGCCGGAACTGGTAAAACATATCTTGCGGTTGCTATGGCGGTTACGGCACTTCGTAAAAAAGAAGTAAACAGAATAATTTTAACAAGACCGGCTGTTGAAGCAGGCGAGAAGCTTGGATTTTTGCCGGGAGATTTACAAAATAAGGTAGACCCGTATTTAAGACCGTTATATGACGGAATGTACGAGATGCTTGGCGGAGAAGGTTTTTTAAGGTATCAGGAAAAGGGCGTTATAGAGGTTGCACCGCTTGCGTATATGCGAGGCAGAACGCTTGATAATGCATTTATAATTCTTGATGAAGCACAAAATACTACTCCTGAACAGATGAAGATGTTCCTTACAAGAATAGGCTTTGGCTCTCATGCGGTAGTTACGGGTGATATAACTCAGATAGACCTGCCGGGTGATAAGCGTTCGGGCTTAAAGGAAGCATCTAAAATTTTGAGGAATATAGAAGGAATAGAGTTCTGTACTCTTACCGAAAAGGACGTTGTAAGACACCCTCTTGTACAGGAGATTATTAAAGCGTACGCAAAATTTGATGAAGAAAAGGAAAAACGAAGGAATGGCAGAGTTAATAACAGAAAACGAACAGAACAAAATTGATGTTACGGAAGAAATGCTTTCTCTTATACAAAGCGTGTGTGATGAAGCACTTCAATATGAGGAATGTGATTTTGATGTACAGATAAGTATAACCTTTACAGATGATGAGGGAATAAGAGAAATTAATGCACAGCACAGAGACATAGATAAACCGACAGATGTACTGTCCTTTCCAATGCTTGAATTTGACGAGGACGGACAAATAATTGATAATGAGTTCGAGTATGACGAGGATGGAGCAATAATGCTTGGCGATATAGTTCTGTCACTTGAAAAGGCAAAAACTCAGGCAGAGGAATACGGACATTCATTTGAACGTGAGCTTGCGTTTTTATGTGCTCATTCAATGCTCCATCTTTTGGGCTATGACCACGTAAATAGCGAGGAAGAAGAAAAGATAATGTTTGCAAAACAGGAAGAAATACTAAATAATCTTGGGATAACAAGAGATTTCAGAAAGGAAAAATAAAATGAAAAACAAAAGCTTTTTTAAGAGTTTATGGAATGCTATGTCGGGCTTTATGAGTGCGTTAAAAACAGAACGTAATCTCAGGATTGATTTGGTAATAGCAGACCTTGTACTTATTTTTGCTTATGCCTACGGTCTTGAGAGTGCAGGTTATGGCGTACTTATTCTGACGATATGTGCTGTTATGTCAGCAGAATTGTTTAATACTTCACTTGAACAGCTTTCAAATGAGGTAACGGAGGAATACAGCGAAAGAATAAAATTTGCAAAGGATATTGCAGCAGCTGCTGTGATTGTTACGGCTGTGGGTGCAGTGATTGTCGGAGTGGCACTGTTCTTGACAGATTTGGAAAAATGCTTCATGGCAATTTTAAACATAGCATTTTCAAAAAGAGCGTTGGCACTTATAATAGTAACATTACTGCTTGGTGCTGTATTTGTACTTAAATACGAAAAGAAAGGGACAAAATAAATGACAGAAAATTTTAAATCAGGATTTGCGGCGATTATCGGAATGCCAAATGTTGGTAAGTCGACGCTTTTAAATAAAATCGCAGGACAAAAAATAGCGATAATATCAGAAAAACCTCAGACAACAAGAAATAAAATTCTTGCTATCTATACTACTGACGAGATGCAGATAATGTTTACCGATACACCGGGAATACACAAGCCTCATAATAAGCTTGATGAGTTTATGGTAAATGTTGCAAATGAAAGCATGAACGAAACAGATGTGCTTTTGTTTGTAGTTGATGCAACACAGAGAATACATGATACAGAGCGTGAAATCGTAAAGAGCATAAACAAAACAGGAATGCCGTGTATACTTGTTATGAATAAGATTGACGAAATCAAAAAAGAGGATTTGCTCCCGATGATTGCGGATTATTCGAGTATGCACGATTTTGATGCTATTGTACCGATAAGTGCAAAAACGGGTGATGGAGTGGAGATTCTTATTGAAAATATAAGCGAATACCTTGAAGAGGGTCCGCAGTTCTATGATGAGGATATGGTCACAGACCAGCCCGAAAAACAGATTGCTGCTGAAATAATCAGAGAAAAAATGTTATGGCTTCTTCAAAAAGAGGTTCCGCACGGTATTGCAATAGAAATCACAAAAATGCAGGAAAAGGAAAAGATAACAAATATATACGCAACAATTTACTGTGAAAAAGCAACCCATAAGGGAATAATAATCGGAAAGAACGGCGATATGCTTAAAAAAATCGGAACTCTTGCAAGAGGAGATATAGAAGAAATGCTTGATAAGAAGGTGTATCTTGAATTGTGGGTTAAGATTAAAACAGACTGGAGAAACAGCGACTTCCTGATAAAGAACTTCGGCTATACACAGTCAGAATAACTTGAAAATAGTGACAGTATAACAAACGCTTAATAAACTCAAAATAATAACAGTGATAAATCAATCGGAAGGGAGCTGTCATTATGGAGTTGATGAGCATTACATGGAATATGTTTATTGAAACAGGAGATATTGAAGCGTATCTTTTGTATAAATCAGTAAGTAAAAATAATCAGGAAACGGATGCAGAAATATGGGAACCGTCAAAGAAAATGGTATCATAATAAAGCAAAATGATTATGGAGAGGGGCACAGACGCCTCAGTATCTTTACCGAGAATTACGGCATAATCAGTGCAGTTAATTACGGAGCAAAGCGGCAGAAGAATAAATCTGCCGCTTTAAGTCAGCTTTTGTGCTTTGGTGAATTTGAGCTGTATATGTCAAACCGTGACTATGCAAGCATTAACAGCATCAATGTTACAGAGGCTTTTTTGCCTGTCACCGAGGATATTACAAAGCTTTCGCTGTGTACATATTTTATGGATATAACCTATGCTATGCTTGGTGAAAATAATCCTGATACACGGCTTTTGAAAATGCTACTCAATATCATTTACGCACTTGCATACAGGGACGAGCCTGTTGATAAAGTAAAGGCGGTGTATGAATTACGCCTTATGACGTTAGGGGGATATATGCCAAATCTTAATAGCTGTGCCTGCGGAAAGAATATAGTTGAAATGTTTGATTTTGACAAGGGAAGTATTGTATGCTCTGAATGCCGTGGAAGCAACTGTACAAAAATAAGCGCAGGTGTGTATAAGGCAATGCGGTATATTACACAAGCAGATGACAAGCGTTTGCTTTCCTTTACAGGTAATGATATTTTATTTGATGAACTTGGTAAGATAACCGAAAAGTATCTGCTTACACATATTGACAGGAAATTTGCGAGCCTTGATTATTATAAATTGATGAAGGATATGTAAAAGAAGCTGTAAATTCAATATAGCTTCTTTTTTGTGTCGAAATAGTCAAATAGTGTCGGAATGTTCATTGACTTTTTTGTAATGAGAACATATAATGTAGGTGTAAAAAATAAATGGGTAGTATTCTATTAAAAAAGGAGAGCTTAATTATGTTTAAAACTTTAAATCAGGACAGAGAAACAATAGAAATAAAATATCATAATCCGGAAAAAGAGTTTAACGGCTTCAAAAGAATGATGTATCATGGCTATGACTATGATGAAGCAACGGGACTTGACGACACTCAGATAGACGCAGGTCTTGAAAAACTATCATCTGAGCTTGACGGTCAGCCGCATCCGATACATAAAGCAAAGCTTTTTGAATATGTGCTTGATAATACAAGAATAGACGTAAACGAGCATGACTACTTTATAGGTATGTACACATGGAACAGGCCTATATCAAAATATACGGTTCATAAATGGAGTAATGAGGTGTATGCTTCATTCCCTGAAGCATCACAGACTATAGCAAAGCTTGATAGATCAGGAGCGACGTTCGGATGGCTTGATTTTGACCATACAGTACCTGATTGGGATTCGTTAATGGAGCTTGGGTTTTCAGGGATTTTAAAACGTGCCGAGGCTTCTTACGATGCATTAAAGGCTTCGGGTACTCTAACTCAGAAACAAGAGGATTTTTACAGAGGCTTGGAAATTGAATATAAAGCAATTATACGTTTTATTGACAGGCTATATAATTATGCACTTACAAAGAATTTTGAAAAGGCTTCTAAAATTGCAAATTGTCTTAAAAATCTTCGTGACGGTGCTCCGACAAACTCTTATGAAGCATTACAGATAATTTATATTTATTTTATGCTTAGTGAAAGTATTGACCATTATCAGGTACGTTCACTTGGCTACGGTCTTGACTCGACTTTGTATCCGTTCTTTAAAAGAGATATAGAGAATGGAACATTTACAAAGGATGAGGTTGCAGAGCTTATAGGATATTTCCTTATGCAGTGGTCGGCAATCGGTAATTACTGGGGACAGCCGGTGTACCTTGCAGGTACAAATCTTGATGGTACAACAAAGGTAAATGAAATTTCGTATATGGTGCTTGATGTCTATGATAAGCTTGGAATATACAATCCTAAAATTCAGATTAAAATAAGCAAATCAACACCGAAGGAGTTTGTGTGTAAGGCTCTTGAAATGATAAGACGTGGTGTTAGCAGTATTGTATTTATTAATGAAGAAATTATAATAAAATGTCTTATGTCAAAGGGTGCAACATACGAGGAAGCGGTTGATTCTGTAATAAGCGGATGCTATGAATATAAGGTAAAGGCAAAGGGAGTAGGTATATCAAGTGTATATATTAATGCCCTGAAGCCTGTATCACTTGTATTTGATAACGGATTTGATATGGTATCAAATGAACAGATTGGTATAGAAACAGGAAATGCAGAGGATTTTACAAGCTTTGAAGAGTTTTATAAGGCATACCTAAAACAGCTTGAGCATTGTACAGTAGCTCATATTGAGGCGTTGTATCAGCTTGAAACAAGAGTACAGGAAATTAATCCGTCGCTTATGTTCTCAGGAACACTTCCAAAATGTATTGAAAGTATGACAGATGCGCTTGATGGTGGGATTGGAAACGGTACAGGAACACTGTTGTGTGGTTTAGGAACTGCGGTAGATGCGCTAATGGCAGTTTATGAGCTTGTGTTTGAAAAGAAGGTAACAACAATTAAAGAGTTAAGAAAAGCTCTTGCAAACAACTGGGAGGGCTATGAGAATTTGCGTGCAATGGCTTTGAATGCAGAACATAAATACGGAAATAACGATACAATGTCAGACCATTATGCACTTGCAATCACAAGAACAGTTGCGGATTTACTTCATGGAAGAAAAAATTCGCATGGCGGCAGATATGGAATGGAGCTTCATTCAGCACGTGCATTTATAATACACGGTGAAAAAACAGCGGCAACACCTGACGGAAGAAAAGCCGGAGAGGAAATGTCAAAGAATGCTTCGCCAACTCCCGGAGCGGACAGAAAAGGAATTACAGCGCTGATAAATTCAGTAACAACAATAGACTCAACTTTATCTGATACGGGTTTCTGCCTTGATGCAATGCTTCACCCGTCGGCTGTACAGGGTGAGGACGGCTTGGAGGCACTTTATGCAGTGCTTAACACATATATGAAAAAGGGAGGAGCATCAATTCACTTTAATATATTCAATGCCGATTTACTAAAAGATGCACAGAAGAATCCTGAAAAGTATAAGAATCTGCAGGTGCGTGTATGTGGATGGAATGCTCTTTGGAATAATCTTAATAAGAAAGAACAGGATGCATATATTTTAAGAGCTGAACATATTGCATAGGAGAGTTTTAAAATGAAACTTATTTGTAAACATAGATGTATTATAGGTGAAGGTCCGATTTGGAATGATTTTGAAAAAAGGCTTTATTTTACAAATGGAATGGGCGGCAAAGAGATTTGAATACTTGATATTTATAC
>JAZSPM010000219.1:0-10837 GCA_045537455.1 Candidatus Ornithomonoglobus sp.
ATAATCATATTACTTATGATTCGCATAATAAAACAGATTTCTCAACTGTAAGAGTATCAAAATTTGTTATAACCAGAGCTGTAAAGATAAAACTTGAATATGGTTATGAATACAATGAAGCTATATGTATTGATTGTAAAATTGCGTTAAATGACGATTTTCAGGTTATGATTTCTACAGATGATTTTGAAAAGCGTAATATAAAGAAAATAATCGAAAAACGTGCTCGGGGCTCTGTTTTTCATACTGGTATTTCTGATTCTAAAATAAATAATTTATTGTACAACTTCATAAAGGATATATGTGAGAATGAGCAATATGAATTGAAGTATAAACCCGGATTTTACTTTGATGATAATGAATTGAAATTTGTTTCTCATAATGATGATGAGAGTATGGAGTCAGAGGTTATAAAGAACTGTGTCTTTGATGTCAGGAGTTTTGAATATAATGAAGCAAGAGCAATTGTACAAAGTTTCTGCCATCTTTTAAAAGAAAAAATATATATGCTTATTCCCATACTTTTCAGATTATCTGCTTTGCTGAAAACTCCCTTAATAATGCTTGGTTATAAGTGTGAAAAGGTTCTCGTAGTTTCAGGTTGTGAGAGTCAGGATAATCGGAATCAGATTAACAGCTGTCTGCAAATCTATAACAGAGAATCAGGTTTAGATAAAATCTATTCTTTGGATAACGTAAAGAAAAATGATATTCAGAAGCTTGCTCTTGAAAATAAGGATAATGTGCTTCTTTTCAATGATACTCAGCTGACAGATAATTATAAAAAGCAGACAGCTATTGAAAAGATGAATTTGTTGTCACAACTGTTTTTTCAGAATACGCAAGAAGTTGAATGTCAGTGTGCAGTAATCAGCAATCGTTTTATGAATATAAAGAAACTGGCAGATGAAACTTGTTTATTCTATGATATGAATGATTGGGAAGAAACGAATGTAGAGAATGAATTAAAACTGCAATATGAATTTGATCAGGTAGTAGTGTATTTTATAAAGTCTTTGTATTTAAAATTTAAGGACAGATTCAAGGTGATGGATGAGACATATCTGAACACTTTTATTTATTCAAGTTCACGGAATACATACAAAGCATTGAGCGTGTGTTTAAGCGTATTAAAAAATATATGTCAATTCTATGAGTGTAATTTCTTCTCAGAAGATGATTATGATGATATGAATTATGATATATATGACTACATCTTTGATTCGGAAAGATTTAATAATGAAGAGTACATATATGAATATTTTAAAGATGTATTAAATGAATGTATAATTGATGAAGATTTCAGATTAGTTAATAATAATTCATTCAATAAGAATGTAACAGATGATAAGCAAATTATATATGTGAATAATGATTTATTATTGATTCAAATGCCTATTTTTAATGATATAATCAGTTACATCCCAAGCTGTGTCAATGATAAGGACGGAATCAATCTAAGAAGGATTCTTTCTAAGTATGATTTGCTTGAGACTAATTGTGGTAATGATAAGTATCTGTATCGGGCAAGTGTTGCAGGAAGCGATAGAAGGCCATATTTTATTGCAATAAACAAAGCAATTCTAAACGAGGATGCTGTTAAAAAACTTCCGGGCAAAAATCAAACATCTTACGAGCTGATAAATGCAGATGATGATGTAGAAAGAATAAACCTTGGAATAACTGAAGAAGGAATACCTGTTTATTGGAGCATTGGTAAGGGGCTTAGAAATAAGAGCATTTTTATCAGGGGATCTATCGGTTCAGGAAAAACATATTTGTTATTGTCACTTGCTAAGAAATTACATGACATTGGTAAAAGAGTAGTTATATTCGATTATGCTATAGCAAGTGGATATGA
The DNA here is from genome assembly GCA_045537455.1 of Candidatus Ornithomonoglobus sp. Classification (GTDB taxonomy): domain Bacteria; phylum Bacillota; class Clostridia; order UBA1381; family UBA1381; genus Ornithomonoglobus_A. Next base: position 1,862 of record JAZSPM010000219.1, read on the forward strand.
TGAATATGAACTTAAAAAGGTATTGTCCGAATATTACATTAAGGATAATATTTTCATTAGTTCCGAAGCGACAATGAAGAATATAATTGAACATGAAAATCAAATTGTTGTCATACGTTCCACTGTAGAAGTAGCTGAGAATCTGTTAATGGAACTGTTTGATTATTGTGAACAGCATAAAGCAGAGGAAAGGGATTTCTATGTAATATTAGACGAAGTGGCATCAATGAATATAACAAATACGTCTGCAATTGGTAAAGCAATATTGTATGGAAGAAAAGTGAATCTAGGTTTGCTAACTGCAACACAGGTTCTTTCAGGAGATGGAGTAAGAACAAAAACAAAGCTTTTAAATCAGGCTGCTTTGAAAATAGCATTATCTTTAGATGATGCAACAGCCCGTGAAGTTGCACGAGAGAATAGCAAAAAAGACGCAGAGGCTTTTATAGAAACGCTAAAAGAACTTAAAAGAGGTGAAGCTCTTGTATATGGTGAGCTTGAAAACACAGACGGTGAGATTGATAATTCTAAGTGCGTTAAGGCTAAAATCACTATAGATTAATACTTTTTTGTCTACGAGTTACGAAAAAACAAGGGGCAAAAAACGGAAATAACAGGGTTCATCGAATAAAACGGGGTATTTTACTTTAATAGGTAGACAGACGGTAGTGATATATCTGGATGATTTGTTTATCAAATAAACTAAAAACTGTTGAGCTTATTAGCAGAGGAGCAAGGTTGGAATGGCAAGTTAGAACAAGCAGTAGCACCATTGACTCTGAAACAAATTTCACCCCTCATACGAAAATAATAAAATAATCCACTCATAACCATTAAATAAAAAACATAATGGAAGTGAGTGGATATAATGTTAATAATATTTATAATAAGCAATATTATCCTGATAATTCTTGCGATGTGTTGTAAGAGTAAAATAAAGAACGATGAGACTGAAATGGAGAGTGTCAACAAATCAAAGATAGGTGAACAGAAAATCAGTTCGAACGAACCGACAGTTAATGTGTCACATTCAAAAAAGGAAAGGAAGAAATTCTCAGACAGAGAGAAGAAATCAGAAGTTAAAACTATTGTAAGTGACGAACTTGATAATACGCATAGTATAATTACTGTAACGCAGGCAGTCGAGTTGCTTGAGGTATCACGTGCGACGATTTACAATATGATTAGCAGTAGAAGACTTAAAGCGCAGAAAGAAAATGGACGTTGGAAGATTGAAATTCATAGCTTGAATGAAAAGATACGAGGACATCCTTATAATTAGCATAACAAACAATTTAATGATGTAAAGAGAATAATGCATATGATCTGTAAGTAAAAAGCTTGAATTAACTAAGCTTACAGACGACATCGATACTGTGTTAATAGGCTTTGCAGTATTGAAAAGCTTTACTCCAATCGGGAAACCGATTGGGGTTTCTACTGCTTCTGAGAGTATTCTTAGTGCAAACTTACTATGAAGCAGCCTTCAAAACGTTCTAGCAAAATAAGGGCGTATTCAGACAGCCTGTACAGAGACACTCAGAACATCGTTTTTTATCTGATAAACTCAAAAAGCGTATAAATCCCCACAGGGCACTGCACCCTGTGGTATCTCAGAGGAGTAAAGGGCTGATACAAGGGAGATATTCATTCAGAAGATTAGCAGTGTTCTGAACGACTGCTGAATCTGATACCCTCACCTTAAAGGTTCTTCTCTTCAGATTCAGCGTGACCGTTATAATATAATAAAAATAAATAATTAAATTCTGTTTCTTACGAGATCTAAGTTGATTTTGATTAAGAGGCAGATTTTTTTAGCTGAATCTGCAAAAAGCTATTATAAATATGTTGTATGTATGTAAAAAATATAATTCCACAAACAATATGATAAAAGACATATTGAAAGGAATGAAATATAATGTACAGAATATCATTTTATGGAAAGAAATACAACATAAAGCCGGTAGCAAATGAAATCGCTGCAATAAGTAACAAGTTGTCAGAAATAGAGCTGTTATATACAGATATAGCAAACGCAGTGGGAGAATGTGGCTGCACTTTCTCTCCGGCAGTATTCAATGGAAAAAGAAATAAAGATAATTTTAAAGAGCAGCAGCTCATAGCGCTTGATTTTGATAATGGTGCAAAATTCAGCGATATTAAAGTACAAGTTGATAAATATGGTTTACCAATACTATTCGCATATAAAACGTTCTCATATACTATAGAAAAGGAAAAATTCCGTATAGTCTTTGCACTGGATAAAGTGATGTGCGATGATTTTACAGCAAATACAGTAATAGGTATATTTATGAAGATTTTTTCGGAATGCGATATAGCATGCAAGGATGTCTCGCGAATGTTCTTTGGCGGAAAAGGACTTCTCTATCTTACTGAAAAGGAATGTAAGATTAATCCTGAAATGCTTTTTACTTCCTTTAACGCTTTTATGGCTGATCTTTATGGTGAAAGACATTATAAGGAAAGAATCAGAGAATACTGTCATAGACACTCTATTCAGACAGATTCAGGTGGAATTTCCTGGGAAACGCAAGAACTGGAACATGGGGGGGAATGTACATTCACTATTATATATAATAATAGATGTGCAAATTCCCCCGATATATCAGATCTTCCAGCCATTGCGTCACCCCAAAAACGCAGAATTGTTACAAGAAATTTTGATTGGGATTCTCTTTATGAATGTTGTCAGCTGTTCAGGAATTTTTATGATGGTACAGAATATTACTACTACCCGGAACTTTTTCATATAGCAACAAATCTATGCAACATCGAAAAAGGCAAAAAGGTTTTTCTTGAAATTCTGAATTCTCAGCAGAATTCACAGCATAAAGCATATCACGAAAGAAACTGGAATGTAATACTTAATAATATTATAAAATCAGACTATAACCCTCAATCCTGTGAAACTTGTCCTTATTGCAATAATTGTAATCACTTGAAGAATATGATTCTTACTGCAAAACCTTCAAAGAGTGATATACGGATAATAGAGAAAAAGGATTACTGAACTATTGAAGAAGCAGAAGAAAGTCTGAAATCCAACTTCTACAAAGCAATGCGAGCCATTGATAATAGTATACATATCATAAATGCACAGACCGGAATAGGAAAAACTCATCTTTATCTGAATTATATGAAAAACACAGATAAACCTTTACTTATAGCAGTACCAACTCATAAGCTGAAAAATGAAGTATACCATAAGGCACTGAATATGGGGATTGAGAATATTGTATGTACTCCGGAGATGCCACAATTTACAGATGATCTTATGGATGAAATAAATCATCTGTATAATATAGGTGCAGGAGTTTTAGTACTTAATCATTTGAAGGAATTGTTTTTAAAGATGAATAAGAATAATCCCGATTACACTAAATTGGGAAAATATCTTATAGAGTGTGCTGCTGCGTTGAGTTCTGAAGGTCATATTATAACTACCCACGAAAGATTTTTGTATATCCCTAAAGATGATGACATATTTCTGACTCATACTGTAATAATCGATGAGGACATTATGCGAGCTGTTTTTAGTACTTCTAATGTGACAAAATCTGATATACATAATGCTATAAAAAGTAATATGCTGGGTAGCAAGTCACTTAATAGACTTGAAGATATATTATCTTTGAATGGATATAAATACTACAATGATAAAGCCGGAACTACTATTGATACTGTGCTGACAAATTGTCTATATAATATAGATACGAACGTTCTTGACCTGCTCCATTCTAAGGTTATGTATATCGGTGAGGAAAGCGTTACCTTCATAAATGAAAACAGACTTCCTAAGATTAAGCTTATAGTGATGTCAGCAACGGCAAATTCTGATGTATACAGACTCATGATGAGAAACAGGAATATAATTGAATATCGATGTAAAAAAGCAAGATATATGGGGAAAATCATTCAGTATACAAATCACACATATAGCCGTTGTTGTATGAGAAACAATGAAGGTATTATTGAGTATCTTAAAAAAGAAATCGGAGATGATGTTGTGATCACCTTTAAGGAGTTCGAGGGATGTTTTTATTCTGAGTATCACTTTGGAAATACCGAAGGAGTTAACTGTCTTGAAGGACAAAATATCTCTGTAATCGGAATTCCTAATGTAAATGATATTGTTTATAAGCTGTATGCACTTCTTGCTCATGAAAGCATAAAAGAACAGATGTGTTCTATGAGAATTCAACATAATGGTTATAATTTTTGTATGCATACATTCAAAAGTCACGTGCTAAGGACTATACAGATATGGCTCATAGAATCATTACTTGAACAGGCTGTAGGGCGTGCAAGACTTCTGAGGTATGACTGTACAGTGAAAGTATTTGCAGGATTCCCTGTGGAGCAGGCTGAGTTTGTAAAATAACTGATAAATTCTTATATCATGCTATTGTCAATATATTGATATTTTGAATTTTCTATGCTATAATTGGTAGTATAATATACGCAGAAAATCATCTGCTAATATATATTATACATAATTGATTATTAGGAGTATTTATGATACAGGACATTTCACCAAGCAGGCTTGATAACAGTTTTGAGAACTACACACTGAGCACCCAGGATTATCTTCTTTTCTTTGACAATGAAGGAAGGATTCTATCCAAAATTGAAAATGGGGGTCTCAGCTTTAATACAGGCATAGAGAATTATAAGGCTATATACCTCTTTTCTGTTGATGATAAGCGATATTTTCTATCAGTAGATGAACGTAATTATTTATCGGACGAATACGAATTTCGTTCTATAAGAGAGCTTCGCGACATATGTACCGGCAAAGAGCTTTTTGCCGCATTCACAGCATATCATCTGTGGAAATGGTACAATGACAACATATATTGCGGAAAATGTGGTGAAAAGCTTGTCTATGACACTTCGGAAAGGGCGATGTACTGCTGTTCCTGTAAAATCAAGATTTATCCTTGCATTAACCCTGCCGTTATTGTCGGTGTTACAAATGGCGACAGTTTACTTATTACACGCTATAAACATGGATATGCTCACAATGCACTTGTTGCCGGATTTACTGAGATAGGTGAAACACTTGAGCAAACGGTTGAGCGTGAAGTAATGGAAGAAACAGGTATTAAGGTTAAGAATATCCGATATTACAAGTCACAGCCTTGGGGAATGTCTCAGGACATACTTATAGGCTTTTTCTGTGATGCGTATGATGGCTGTGAAATACATATGGATGAAAACGAGCTGAAATACGCTCAGTGGGTAAAGCGTGAGGATATTGTTTTGCAGCCGAATAATCTCAGCATGACTAATGAGATGATGAAAGTATTCAAAGAGAATCTATAATTTATTGTATCTTATCAATTGATATTACGGCTTTTGTATAAACATTAAAGCGAGGTGAACATGAGTGAAATGGATTATTGTTACAGTTATCGTTATTCTTGCAGCATTTATTGCTTGCATTTTATGGGCAAAACAGCTATCAAAGCATACATTCCAATGCAAGAGTTGCTCAAAAGAATTTACAACCAACTGGAAAAGACTGCTTTTTGCGATTCATTCTGACGATTATTATGAGATTAAATGTCCGTTTTGCAATCATAAAGGATGTATCGAAAAGGTAATTCCTCCCAGGAATTTATAAAAGTAAATCATAGCCTTGCAAATCAGAAAGAAATTTACCTATGATAAAAATTATGTATGTCTGCCATGGCATGATAGTCGGAGCTTCCGTCCGGTTCTACGTAGTTTCGCAATAATTCCGAATAATGTAGTGCGATAAAGCGAGGATTACTACCGTTTTACTACTAACGCGTTTTAGGCTTATTTTTATGTAAAATAGGTCTTTTCCGAACTGATTTATTGCCACAAACGGCACACGTTGAGTGCGTAGTATTGATGTCACGACAGAAATCCTAAAACGCCGATTTATCGCGGATAATTGGCATTTTTTAGTTCAGTAAACAACCAAAATAAGCACTCATTTTCTGTATGCGGGAACAGGTAAAAGGGCAAAAACACGTACACGGCACTTTTGACAACCAATCCGCACACTTTGATTTTTGACAACCAAATCACGCACTCGATTTAGGGTGCGTGATACTGCTTTTTCCGATTTTCAGTGTGCGGATTGAATGTCACACTGAAAAACAGCGTAAAATCGCAGAAAACAGACTTGCCAAAAGTTGCGATTCGGGCGCTTGCAAAATGGCGTTGAGTGTGGGGAAAGGTTGAATTATACTATTTTTTACAAGGAGCGTTACTATGTTATTTGATGAAAGAGATTTAAATGTTTTTAACAATTCGGAAGCAAAAAAATATTTCATGTAAATCGTTCAATCCTACTACTGCAGAAACTATCGATCATCCATTGTTATGCTGTATTCTTTCGTTATTTATGATTTATACATGAAAATGAAAGTTATGTCGCATGAAGGCGATACCAAAGCAACGACAAAACTTAAAGAAATTGAAGCAATGATCAAAGTTGATGAGAAATACTCAATGGTTGAGCGTGAAATAGTTGAATTCTTCATGACAAATTGTTCGTTGTATTTCAAAAGATTTGACACGGACATTGCATACTTAAGAGACCTCAGAAATAATAGTGCACACTTAAAAGTAAATGACGATGTGCTCTACGAACCAACCGATTATCAAGTTAGGATGCTGATATGCTCAATGTTTGATAATATATTCTCCGTAAAGGCTCCTTTCATCATGGATCTGTTTTCTGTTGCACAAGCAGATGTAGAATATTACAGTACTAATATTAGCAGAATATATTCGGAACACTTTGAATCTGCAATTCTTCATGACATCCATAAAAAGTTCCTTAGTAGAATGACTCTTGATTCATTAAAGGTGTCATATAAAACATTTACAAGATTATTATATGTTTCTAATGATAGTGAATGTATTAAAAATATAAAAGGCTTATATGTATTCACTTATGCTCTTACAGACTATCTCTTAAATCAAGGGGATACGTCAATTCTAAAAAGTCACGACATCATTAAGAATTACGAAAGAATAGACGTTGAAGATCTTGCCAATAATGCTGATAGAAGAAATGCAATTATAAGTGTTTGTTTGAATTATCCTTGCGTATTAGACTCAATTAGAGGCATTAAGCCTCTATTTAACAAGCTATCAGAAATCGTTCTGCTTAAGCCACATGGATTAAAGTACTATAAGTTGTTTTATCCAAGAGAGGAAAAAAATTATTCGGATTCTATTTGGAAAAATATGATGGCGGCAACAAAAATGTTAGTGTATATGACATTGAGGTATTATATCAATTGTTAAAAGACAGCGAAGATTTCTCAATAGAGGCCTACTTACTCAACATGGTAGATAAAGTGCCGTCATTTAATGGATTTGGTGATGCAGATATGTTTATGGCTTTTTTGAAGCAGCATAAAGAGTTGCTAACAGAAGAATTGTTCAAAAAAATAAAGCCTTCATTTAGTAGAAACAGGCAATTCTATGCGCGAGATAGCTATAAATCCGAAAAAAAGGAACTTGAAGATTTTTTCTCTGAAAAAAAGAAGAAGAATAAAAAAACCCCGCACCACAGAAATCACTGGTGATGCGGGGGTTGCTCTATCTATTCACTTTTCAATGCTGATCGTCACGCCCGATTTGAACCGGATGGATCGGTTATAATAAATTGGACAGAAAACATTTAGCCATGATATAATAGAAATAAAAAAGGTAAGGTGGTAAAAATGTCAGGAAAAACAAGGAATTATACAGACGAATTTAAAAGGCAGATAGTAATGCTTGTAAAAAGCGGAAAGTCCTCAAATTCTGTAGCAAAAGAATATGGAATAGTAAAATCAAGTGTAACAAAGTGGGTGAGAGATTTCAATAATTCAGGTTCATTCAGAGCCAAAGATAATAGAACACCTGAAGAAAATGAGCTGATAGAATTAAGGAAGCGTGTAAAGAAACTCGAAACGGAGGCTGATATTTTAAAACAAGCGGCGCTGATAATGGCACGAAAGTCAAAATAATTCTTGCAAACAGGCATAAGTACAGTATCAGCGCCATGTGTAAAAAACTCGGAATACCAAGAAGTCTTGTATATTATAAGAGAAAAACAAGAAAAATTGACAGCGAACTTGAAAATGAGATTATACATACGTAATAATTATGGCTCAAGAAAAATAAAGGTTGAGCTTAAAAAGAAGAATATCATAGCTTTACGAAAGAAAATACGTCGTATTATGGATAAATACGGTCTTGTATCAAACTATACAATCAAGCAGTATAAGATTCAAAAAAGCACCTGTAATGAGGAAAAAATTGCAAATGAGGTCAACAGAGAATTCAATGACAGAGAATACCTTGAAGTAGAAATAAGTGATCTTACATATGTGAGAGTTAGGGACAAATGGTGCTATGTATGCATATTAATCGACCTGTTTAACAGAGAAATTATAGGCTATTCAGCGGGAACAAAGAAAAATGCCGAGCTTGTATATGAAGCATTTCTCAGCAGCAGTGTTAATCTATCCAAGATACGTATTTTTCATACTGACAGAGGCTGCGAGTTCAAAAATAAAATAATTGATGAGCTTATCAGTACCTTTGGTATTAAACGTTCCTTCAGCCATAAAGGTTGTCCTTATGATAATGCAGTTTCTGAAGCAACTTATAAGATTTTCAAAACTGAATTTGTCTTGAATAAAAACTTTGATTCTCTTGATGAACTTTTATTACAGCTTCCTGTTTAGTATGCGTATAATAGGAGATACGCTTAGCTATACCGGTTTCAAAGTCAATACCGGCAGTAACACGAACTTCGAATCTGCCGTCTTTACGTTCTCTGATACTGCCTTCATTTTTACCACGTCTCATAAATTAAACCTCCCTGGTATTTTTTTCAAGCCATTGAATAAAACGGTCACGAGAAACAAGAACACGTTTACCGATTTTAATGGTTGGGAAATCATCCCTTTTAAACAT
>JAZSPM010000191.1:0-38779 GCA_045537455.1 Candidatus Ornithomonoglobus sp.
TACTTGTACTTATTGAAAATCATGATGTTAGAATAGAACCAAGCCCTGCGGCAGTAAAAAGAATGCTTGCAAAAACGGGAGTTGAATTATTTAAAAAGCTTATGCTTTTACAGCTTGCTGATAATAAGGCTAAAAGCGAAGAATGTTATAAAGAAAAGAAGATAAAAATAGAAACAGTTATAAAAATCTATGAAAATGTTATATCTTCAAATGAGCCGTATCGTGTAAGCGATTTGATGATAAACGGAAAAGACCTTCTTAAAAGCGGATATAAGCCCGGACGTGCCGTTGGTGATACGCTTAAAGCTCTTGTTGATGAGGTTATAATAAATCCGTCATTAAATAACAGGATGTATCTTTTAAAAAGAGCTGAAGAAATGAAAAAATAAGGGGCTGTAAAAAAGTCAGAATTGAGGTTCGTCGAAAATCGCCGAACCCTACAATTTGTATCATAGACAATAAGCTGTGATATATTGTAGGGAATGGCGCTTGCCGACATTCCGAAACCGACTTTTTTACAGCCTCTTTGCTTGTTATTCTGCAAATGCGTATCTGCCCATAAACAGAATTTCATTATGTACGGTGTCTTTGATTACAAAAGTAAAAGGCTTGTTTAGCTTAACTTCTATAGGCTTTGGAGGAGCGGCGGTGGTTCCGCCAGCAAGAGCTGTAACAGCTGCTGCCTCAGTTCCTTTTTCGTTAACATCTATGTATGTCTTGTGCAGGACATCCGAAATCCACATTGAATCTTTTGTAAACATAGGCTTGAATCGTGCAGAACCGTCTGTTTTGAATGCTTCTGTAATTCCCATGCTATTTAAAATATCATTAAGCTTTTCAGCGTATTCAAATTTAAACTTAGGCATGGAAAGCTGTATAAATTGTGATTTAAAATCAGCTGTATTTATAAGTGACTGAATATTCTGAACATTATCGTCGTGCAGTAAAACATACATACTCATCCAGATATTTGTGGTTTCTTTGATAGTTTCGCCGTTTTCATCTGTTTTGAATGAAACACGCTTATACGGTAATTCTATAATTTCAGTGCCGTTTACGTTTGTATAATTATAATAGCCTGTATTGTTCATAAAATCAGTTTTAGATTCTGAACCGTCACCGTTGGTGAAGGTATCTTTTTTTGTTGCACCCTCACTGAAATCATTCTGCCAGGAGGCTTTAAAATACACAGCGTTTACAAGCATTGCGGTAAAGTCATTACTGTTAATAATTGACGGTATCTTACCATTTGTTTTTTCATTAGCCCATTTGTTTATCTTATTAACTGCATTTTGGTTATCTACAGTATTTGATTCTGCATTATAAAACTCAGTCATTTTATCGCTGTATTTTTGATTAAACTGCTGAGAAGTTCTGTCTTTATTCAGCCATATGGAGTTTGCTATATTAACCTGCATAAAATCGGTTTCCTGGTATGCTTTTATAAGAGTTTTTGCTTTTTTATTAAATCTGTCAAGGTTATTAAGAGTGTCAGCTTCGTCAATTCCTATTGTATTTAAAATTTCTTCCTTGGTTGTACCGTCTGCTCCGTTTGCTGTAAGAGCAAGTGCCATTTTAATTGAAAGAGGAGAAAACATATAATTTTTATCTTTTGGCATATATTTGTTGAGCTTGTCTTCAAAGGTGTCTGCGTTTTCTAAAACGAAATTCATGACCTTATCGTATAATCTCATTAATACAACCACAGCTTCTTCAAGCGTAAGTGTTTTCTTTGGCATGAAGTCCGTACCATTGCCTTTCATCAGCCCCATGTTACATACAATTTGAATTTGTTCTGATGCCCAGTCTGAAATTTCGGATGAATCATTAAAAATAAAGTATAATTCCGTAACAGCAATACTGTTATCGCTTATATATCCTGCCATACGGCATAGTATGGTTGCGGCTTCTTCGCGGGTGAGAGTATCCTGCGGAGCAAAGGTATCTTCGCTTTTTCCGTCGATTATCCCCATAAGATTCAATGCAACTGCTTTTTCATCGGTTGTGTCAGTAAACGGCGACTCTCCTCCAAATCCGCCCTTGTAAGCTTCAGCCTTGCCGGCTTTGTCAACTACATTAAATGCAAGCTCGCAGAATTGTTGACGTGTAATCGGTACAAACCATTTATGTGAGAATACATCAGGTAAAAATTCTCCGGTTGCACGACTTATGTAATCGAACGCCCATTTGCTTGGAGCGGCACTTGCTCCTGAGCCTTCTGCGAATACGGGAACGGATGCGAGCATCATTATCGTACATAAAATACCGCTTATAAGTTTTTTCATAAAAATCATTCCTTTCTTGTTTATTCTTGTTAATTATATTATATCATATAAACAAAAACGATTCAACCCTTTCGGATTAAATCGTTTGAATTATTAGATATAATATAATAAATCTGTATAAGTCGGGAATGGCCAGTAATCCTTTGAAACCATAGTTTCAAGAGTATCTGCAACGGCACGTGCCGCATTCATTGCAGGAATAACTGTGTCATTATAGTATAATGCTGTTTCAAGAACATTGTCGTTTGCAGGGATGTGAGCCGCTATATCGTCAAGCACATCTGTTTTTTCTATCAAATCCTCTGTAAGCTGTGATAGTGTCTGTGCTTTTGATTTTTCGTTCGGAACCTTTATGCCGATTGATTCTTTTTTTGCAATATCGTCCACTATGAAGCTTGTGTATGAAATGCAGGCAGGGAGAATTTCCTGCTTTAGCATTTCGATTGATGCAAGCATTTCGATATGCACTGTCTTTGAATAATCTTCAATCATGATTTCGGTTCTTGTTTGTGTTTCAAGCGGAGTAAATACATTGTGTTTTTCAAACAAGGCGATTGATTTTTCAGATGCAAAGTGGGGAAGTGCTTCAACAGATGTTCTCAAGTGAGGAAGCCCTCTTTTCTTTGCTTCTTCTATCCATTCTTCACTGTAGCCGTTACCGTTGAATAAGATTCTGCGGTGCTTTTTGAAGGTATCTACAACAATTTCCATAGCTGCTGAATTTACGTCATCTACTTTTTCAAGAATATCTGCAAACTGTGACAGTGATTCAGCCACGATTGTGTTTATAATAATGTTTATACCGGCTGCTGACTGTGATGAACCCGGCATTCTGAACTCAAAACGGTTTCCGGTGAATGCAAAAGGTGAGGTTCTGTTTCTGTCAGTGGTATCTTTTTTCAGTACAGGCAAAGTGTCAACGCCTGTTTCGAGATACGTTGTATTTCCTGAATCTGATTTTTCGCCGTCAGCAAGGCTGTTGACTATATTTTCAAGCTGTTCGCCAAGATATATTGAAACAATGGCAGGAGGTGCTTCATGACCGCCCAAACGGTGGTCATTACCGGCAGTCGCAACACCTACACGTAAAATTTCTGCATAATCGTCCACAGCTTTAATAACCGCTGCAAGGAATAAAAGGAACTGAGTGTTTGAAGCAGGGTCTTTTCCCGGCTTTAATAAATTTTCTCCGTCAGAAGTTCCGATTGACCAGTTGTTATGCTTACCTGAACCGTTGATGCCCTCGTATGGCTTTTCATGGAGCAAGCACACAAGTCCGTGATGACTCGCAACCTTTTTTAGAACCTCCATTGTCAGCTGATTGTGGTCTGTTGCAATGTTTGTTGTTGAGAAAATCGGAGCAACCTCGTGCTGTGCAGGTGCTGCCTCGTTGTGCTTTGTTTTGCTGTAAACACCAAGCTTCCAAAGCTCCTCGTCAACCTCTTTCATGAATGCTGAAACACGTTCTTTAAGCTGACCGAAATAGTGGTGATCCATTTCCTGACCTTTTGCGGGTGATGCACCGAATAATGTTCTTCCTGTAAGAACCAAATCCTTACGCTTTTTCCAAAGCTCCTTATCTACAAGAAAATATTCCTGCTCAGGTCCTAAATAAGAGATAACTCTTGACGGAGCTTTGCCAAAGCAGTAAAGAACTCTTTTTGCTTCCTTTGAAACTGCATCTATTGAACGAAGGAGCGGAGTCTTTTTATCAAGAACTTCACCTGTGTATGAGATGAACGACGTCGGAATACACAGTGAATCGTCCTTTATGAAAGCATATGAAGTTGGATCCCATGTTGTATAGCCCCTTGCTTCAAAGGTTGAACGCAGTCCGCCGGAAGGGAAGGATGAAGCGTCGGGCTCACCCATAACAAGGTTCTTTCCTGAAAATTCATTGATTACCATGCCCTCGCCGTTTGGCTGAATGAAAGCATCATGCTTTTCCGCAGTAACTCCTGTCATTGGCTGGAACCAATGAGTGTAGTGTGTACAGCCGTTTTCGATTGCCCAGTCTTTCATTGCGTTTGCAACAACGTCAGCAACTTTTTGGTCAAGCGGAGTACCTTCGTTGATTGTCATAAGAAGTGACGCATACGTTCCTTTAGGGAGACGTGCTTTCATCGTAGGCAGATTAAAAACCTTGCTTCCGAATATTTCCGATACATTGCTCATATTGAACTTGCTCCTTTCAGAATTACAATCGTATTTTTATGAAAAAAGGGTATTTTATGTAATATAAAACACCCTGTCTTATGTTTATTTTTCATCCAATATTTATTATACCACGAATTCCGAAAAAGTCAATATACATTTTATAGAATTAATAAATTTAATGAAAAAATAATATTTATGCGTTGAAAATCTCCGCTTTTTCTGTTGATTCCGATAAATTATTTCAATGAGTTTGTAATTATAGTTACTATTTTTGGAGTCTGAAACAATGTTCTGTGCGAAATCTCAATAAAAAACTATTCCACAAAAAATAAAGTTATAGATAATTTTCTTCATGGTTGACAATTTCTTCTTAATGTGTTAAAATAAATCTGTATGTAAAAATGCAGAAAGTGGGAAATATTCATGATATTTTCATCATATAAATTCATATTCCTGTTCTTTCCGATAGTGTTTGGAGTTTACAGCGTATTCCGCAAAATGGAAAAAGTTACATGGATGAAGGTGTGGCTTGCGGTTTCGTCGCTGTTCTTTTATGGCTTCGGGGACTGGAGATTTTTTCCTATACTGTTGTTTACGGCAGTATATAATTTTGGTATAAGCTATTTACTGCAAAAGGATATGAAAAAGCCCGTTAAAATATTGCTTATGATATTGGGGCTTGCAGAAAATTTAGGCTTATTATTCTATTTTAAATACAGAAATTTCTTTTTTGAAAATATAAATATGCTACTCGGTACGGATGTCCCGATGCTTAAAATTATATTACCACTCGGTATTTCATTCTATACGTTCCAGATAATATCATATCTGGCGGATAGCTATTCGGGTGATGCAAAGGGGTATTCTTTTATAGATTATATGGTTTTTGTGACATTCTTTCCGCAGCTGATTGTAGGTCCTGTAGTGTCACATGATGATATAATGCCTAAGCTTACAAGAGAGAATTTGCTTAAAATAGACAGTAAAAATATAATGCTTGGTATTTTGCTGTTTTCTATAGGGTGTTTTAAGAAAATTGTAATTGCTGACCCGCTTATAACTCATGCACAAGGCTTCTATAATGCGGCAGCGGTTAGCGGCTTAGTTAACTCATGGAGTGCAGTTCTATCATATACCTTTGCATATTATTTTGATTTTTCAGGATATATTGATATGGCATTGGGCTTGGGGTGGTTCTTTAATATTGATTTGCCTCAGAACTTCAATTCGCCGTATAAGGCAAGGAATTTTGCTGATTTCTGGCACAGATGGAATATAACGGTATCGAATTTCCTTGAAAATAATATTTTCAGAAATATATTTCATTTCGGAAATGGAAAAATAAAGCTGATATTCGCTACACTTGTTACGTTTGTGGTATCAGGCTTATGGCACGGTGCAGGCTGGCATTATATATTCTGGGGCTTGGCTAACGGAATACTTGTCTGCTGTGCGAACATGATGACGCTTTGCCGAAAAAGAATGCCGTTCCCGATAGCGTGGGCATTGACGTTCTTTTTCTCAATGCTTGTAAGAGTCCTGTTTGATGCACTGTCAACCGCTCAGGCGATACAGGTTTATAAAACGATGTTTACACCTGTTGCAATGAGTGAATTATTAACGCAGTGGACAGCCTATATATCAGATAACAAAAATATAATCGCATTGCTGATATTGGGTGCGGTGATAATTTTTGGATTCAAAAATACAGGAGAAATAGCAGAGAATTTTGAACCTAAGCCAAGATATGCTGTGCTTGCAGGAATACTTATGGCGGTGTCTTTGTTCTGTATGGGAAGCGTATCAAACTTTTTGTATTTCCAATTCTAAAATAAGGAGGGTGACGGCTTGAAGCTTAAAAATTATATAATCATCTTTGTGCTTGCGGCGGCAGTTACGTCAGCGGTTATTGCGGGCTTTAATATAGCTGTTGACCCGTTTGGTGTATTCGGAGATAAAATTTTTGACCGTTATGCATATAACATGACTCAGAATCCGAGAATTGCAAAAATTAAATATATAGAAAAAAATCATGATAAATATGATTCGTATATCATAGGAAGCTCAAAAACAAGCTCGTATTCTGTTGAAAAGCTGAATGAATATTACGGTGGAGCAAGCTTCTATAATATGATAATGTATGGCGGAGATTTATACGATGCCGAGAAAACCGCCGAATATCTCATAAATAATTATGAAGTGAAAAATATAATTTTAAATATAGGCATTGAAGAAATGTATAAATTCGATTATGAGGATGACGCAACAAAGGGGAATCTTCATGCGAAGGTAACGGGCGAAAACTTACCGCTGTTTTATTTGAAATATGCGTTTTTGAACCCTCAGTATTCCATTGATAAGCTTACGGCAATGTCTGAAAGGGATTATCTGCCTACTGCCGATGAGGTTTTTGTACCTGAAACGGGAGTGTATGATAAATCAGTAAGAGATGCTGAAGGTATCTCAGATGTTGACAGCTTTATTAAAAACAATCCTGATTTTTATGTCTACCGTGAGGACGGACGCAGAGGCGAATATATTGACGAAGCGGTTGAATCGGTGTGCAGAGTTAAGGAGCTTTGTCAAAGTAAAGGTATTGATTTTAAGCTGATAGCCTCACCTGTTTATGAAACTGAAATAGAGGACTATAATTACGAGGATTTATGTGAGTATTGGCAAAGAATAGCACAGGTGACAGATATTTATGATTTTACGGGATATTCGCCTGTAAGTCAGGACCCAAGATATTTCTATGATGATGCACATTTCAGAAACAGTGTAGGGGATATGGTTCTTGCATGGATATTCGGTGATGAAAGCGTATATGTTCCTGACGGCTTTGGTCATATCACAACAAAAGACAATGCTTATGAGTATGCAAAAAACATATTCACAAAGCCGGAACAGGCTGTAAGCACAGAAAGTAGAAAAATTCCGATTTTGATGTATCATTCTTTAGGAGAAGAGGATGGCGAAAACGGAATGATAATTTCGCCTGAACGCTTTGAGAGTCATTTGCAGGCATTGCAGGATAACGGATATGAAACAATAAGCTTTAATGAATTACGAGCATATGTAAACGAAACCACTGATATTCCTGAAAAATCGGTAATAATAACCTTTGATGACGGTTATCTTTCAAATTATGAATATGCATATCCGATTTTACAAAAATACGGTTATAAGGCAACTGTATTTGCAGTAGGTGCTACAATGGGATCAGATACCTATAAGGATACAGGAAATTCAATATATCCGCATTTTAATTATGAGCAGGCAAAGGAAATGGCGGATGTAATTGATACGCAAAGCCATACCTATGATTTGCACAGAGTTGAAGATTGGGATGAAGAATACCGTGACGGAGCGTCAAAGCTTGATGGAGAAAGCGACAGAGAGTTTGCGGAGATTTTCAAAGCTGATATATTAAAATCAAAAGATGAAATTATGCAATCAATAGGAAATGAGGTGTTTGCACTTTCATATCCTAAGGGGATACATTCAAAGCTTACCGATGCGTGTGTAAGAGAGTGCGGTATTGACGTAACGGTTACTGTAGAAGACGGTATAAGCACAGTTGTAAAAGGGCTTCCGCAGAGCTTATATAATTTGAAGCGTATTGGAATGTACCCGAATATAGCTGCTGAAAAATTAATTGAATTAATAAATTAAAAATAACAGGATTTTGAAAGCCTTTCATATAAGATTACAATCTGTTTTTATCGCGCAACGTAGCGATAGATTGTAATTTTATATGAATCGCTTTCAAAATTCTAAATATTATTTTAGGAGGACAACCAAAATGCAGGAAAGAATAATGAAATTTTTTAATGAAAAGGGAATAAACGATATTCAAAATGATACTGACCTTTTTAAGGGTGGATATGTAAATTCTCTGTTTGCTCTTGAAATTGTTATGTTTCTTGAAAAGGAGTTTAAAATCAAAATAAAGAATAAGGATATTACAGAAAAGAATTTTAAAACTGTAGATGCAATGGCTTCGGTTGTTGAAAAGTATATTTGAGGATAGAAAAATGGAACAGAAAATAAAATGCGTTGTATGGGATTTGGATAATACTCTTTGGAATGGAGTTTTGTCTGAGGGTGATGACGTAAAATTAAAGGACGGGATTCTTGAAATTATAAAAACTCTTGATGAACGTGGAATTTTACAATCGGTTGCAAGCAAGAATAATTTTGAAGATGCTTATAAAAAGCTTGAAGAACTTGGTGTGGCTGAATACTTTTTATATCCGCAAATCAGCTGGAATCCAAAAAGTGAAAGTATAAGGAATATTGCCGAAAAATTAAATATTGCACTTGATACTTTTGCGTTTATTGATGATTCTCCTTTTGAACGTGAGGAAATTATGACGGCAGATGAACGTATTCTTGCAGTTGATGCTTTGAATGCAGATAAAATACTTGATATGGAACGCTTTATCCCGAAATTTATTACAGAAGACACAAAAAACAGACGTCTTATGTATATAGCAGACAGTAAAAGAAAGCAGGAAGAACAGGAATTTAAGGGAGATAACACAGAGTTTTTAAAAAGCCTTGGCATGAAGCTGACAATAGCACCTGTTACTGAACATGATTTACAGCGTGCATATGAGCTGACAGTCAGAACTCATCAGCTTAATTCGACGGGATATACTTATTCGTATGATGAATTGAGAGAGCTTATCAATTCAGATGAGCATATATTTTTAATTGCACAGCTTACTGATAAATTCGGAGATTACGGAAAAATCGGTCTTATTCTGCTTGAGAATACTGATGTCTTGCGTATTAAGCTGTTGCTTATGAGCTGTCGTGTAATGTCAAGAGGTGTAGGCTCTGCTATTCTGATACATCTTGCAAAGCTTAAAGAAAAGCTCAATAAGCCTTTGTTTGCTGAGTTTAAAACAACAGACAGAAACAGGATTATGTATATAACCTATAAGATTATGGGCTTTGATGAAATATCAGATAATGATGGAGATGTTCTTCTTGAATATAACTCGGAAGAACAGAAAGAATATCCGGATTATTTTGAGGTTGAAATAATTGAATAAAAATATATTGACTTTGCACCATTATGATGATATAATTAAAATAATTTATAAAGGTTATTTGGGAGGTTATTTTAATGGACAAGAATATTTTTAAGAAATATATATCATGTCTGCTTATAGCGGCTATGTGTGTTAGTATTGCTTCATGCGGAGTAACAAAGAAAAAGTCACAGTTAGAGGAAGCAAGCACATCAAGTGCACAGACAAAGGTACTTGAAGAAGCAAAAGACCATTCAAAGCTGGCTGATTCTGATTCAAAGGACAAAAACAGCTCTGTAAATACAGAAGAAGAGCCACAGAAAAATACTGTTCCGGAAAAAGCACTTCAATATGCACAGGGTAAGTTAACAGAAACGACATATGAAAGTGAATATGTGGGCGTAAGGTTTACAGCACCAAAAGGTTATAAGTTAGAGCCTGAAAGTGTAATAAAAACGCAGAATGAATTGATTGCCAAGAGCGAAAACGAAGGTCAGAAGTATATGCGATATGAAGCTATAGCTGCGAACCCTGATGAAAACATGCAAGTAATGGTAAGCGTTGACAGAAACAAAGCTGAATATGATGAAATTACATATTTATCAAATGTTGCATCAAGCTATCAGGCAGTAGAGGGTGCTGTAGTTGACCAAGAGGTTCTTACAAAGCCTATAGCTAATAAAGAGTATTATACTATGAAGATATCAATGAATCATGGTGTTATATATTACTGTGTAAGAAAATATGCTGATGATATGATAACTTTTATGATTGCATTCCCGGAGGGCAACGAAGAAAAAGTGGCTGAACTGATGAGCAACTTTAAGCCATATTAAAGAAAAACAAGAGGACGAAATATAAAATATTACGTCCTCTTTGTTTTTTGTAACACAAATGTAAACAATTATTTTGAAAAAGTTAATGAATATTCTCTTGACTTATAGGCAAGGTAAGTATATAATAATATTGGTTTATATTAATTTTTATTCAGAAGAAAAAATTAATCTGTTATACAGTAATTTTCAGTTTTGCGAAAGGATTAATGGTT
This sequence comes from Candidatus Ornithomonoglobus sp., assembly GCA_045537455.1. Lineage (GTDB taxonomy): Bacteria > Bacillota > Clostridia > UBA1381 > UBA1381 > Ornithomonoglobus_A. The sequence continues at coordinate 10,530 of JAZSPM010000191.1, forward strand.
ATAAAAAATGAAATTTAACGTTAAAAGATATTTCCAGGTTTTGGGCATTTCGTTGGTTGTGGTATTTATTGCTACTGTAGTATGTATGGGAATAGATTTTACAACTATATTTAATGAGAATCCGCTGAATGAAGATAATGCGGTTGTGGAGGTTTCGGACGACAAGATAAACGTTCTTGTAATGTGTGTGGATATTGACGGATTGAGAACAGATGCGATAATGCTTGCTCAGTATAATGCGGCAACTAATGCTATAAAGCTATTGTCAATCCCTCGTGATACAAGACTTTTTGTCGGGAACAGATATCAGAAAATAAATGCGGCTCATGCGTTTATTGGCTCGGATGGTGAAATTGGTGGACCTGAGGCGGCTTGTGAGGCTGTAACACGTCTTACAGGTGTTCCGATAAACTTCTATATAGATTTTTCGTTTGACGCAGTTGCCCATGTAATTAATGATATAGGAACGGTTAATTTTACAATTCCTGATGTACATGGCGACGGTCAGGGAATGGTATATGATGACCCTGTTCAGGGACTTCATATCAATCTTCCGCCGGGAAACCACGATTTGAACGGTTCACAGGTAGTGCAGATGCTCAGATACAGAAAGAACAACAGAGGAGAAGGCTATCTTAACGGAGACCGTGACAGAATTGCTTTACAGCAAGATTTTATAAAAACCTTTGTAGACCAGAAACTGAATGCTTCTTTGATTCTGAAAATACCGTCAATATTTAAAGATATAACATCAGAAATCAAAACAAATGTTGCAATTTCCGATGTTATAAAGTATTCAAAATATTTGACAGGCTTAACTTCAGCCAATATAACAACATTACAGCTTCCGGGAACTGATGCGAATGACAGTGTAAATGGAGCTGTGTGGGTACCTGATCTTCAGAAAATCCGCGAAATGGTAAATACTGAGTTTGGATATGATGCAACAGAAATTACTGTTGAAGCTCCAAACAGAGGAATAGGAGTTGGCGGAAGCTACGAATACGGGACGTATAATAATAATCTGACATATGAAGAAGGATATTATTACGACCCGTCGCAGGATTTATACGACAATTAAAAATAACCCCCTCAAAACGGAGTAGAGAATACTGCTGTGAGGGGGTTTAGTTTAAGAAAGGAATAAATATGATAGAAATAACATCAGCATCAAATCCCAGATATAAGACAATAAAAGCTCTTGCACAAAAAAAGGAACGCTTAAAAAGGGGAGAGTTCACTGTTGAAGGAATAAAATCTGTAAGGGATGCAATAAAAGCAGGGGCGGATATTGACAGGATTGTTGTCAGTGAATCATTTTATAAAAACAACAGCTTTGAATATCCAAATGGAGTTCATATCTTAAAAACGGACGATTATCTTTTTGAAAAGCTGTGTGATACAGAAACACCTCAGGGAATAATGGCTGTTATAAAAATTAAAAATACAGACGGTTTTAAGCTTGATTTATCAAAGGACTATGTTTATTGCGAAAATGTAAAAGACCCCGGAAATCTTGGAACTATCATACGTACTGCCGATGCTGCCGGTATGGGAGGAGTTCTGCTTTCTCAGGGCTGTGTTGATTTGTATAATCCCAAGACTGTACGTTCAAGCATGGGTTCGTTTTTCAGTATAGATATAATCAGGAACTGGAATTTGTCAGAAGCAGACAAAGGCTTTTCACTCATAGGCGGAGCATTGAATGATAAAACGATAGATTATAGGGAGGCGGATTATAAAAAGCCGTGTATTATTGTTGTAGGAAATGAAGCAAACGGAATAACTGATGAAACACTGCAATTATGTACACCTGTAAAAATCCCGATTATCGGCAATGCAGAATCCCTGAATGTATCAATCGCAGCAGGAATTTTGATGTATGAGGTATTGAGGAACAGATAAAAACTCCACCGCTATACCGAGTGTTCTTAAGGATAGTTATATCATATTACAAAAAGGAACAAGAGTTTGATTTTTGACTCTTGTTCCTTTTTTGTCGTACTAAACAATTTGGTTGCTAATTATAAAATCATCTTACATTCTGAATTTAATTCTTCCCAAACTGTATCAAATATGGCGATATCAATATCATTTATTGATGCGAGTGTATATAGTGATTTTCTGTTGAATTTTTCGCTGTCACATAAAAAAACACTTTGTTTAGTATTTTCCAGCATAAGAGAACGAATGTAGTTTTCTTCTTCTGTAGGGTCAGAAATAATCCCGTTTTTATCCAGCGCATATGATGAGAAAAACAAAATATCCGGATGAATTTCGGAAAGTACTCTATAACTTTGAGGCCCTGATAATACAGCGGAGTTATTAACACTGCTCCCACCGACACAATGTGTTTTAATGCCATAGTTTATGGCATTAATGGCTGTAAGCATATTATTTGTGAAAAGGGTTATATCTTTATGCTTTGCAATGTACGGAATTAAAAATCCGACAGTGCTTGAACCATCTAACATTATAATTTGCCCATCACAAATGAGGGGTTCGGCTTTTTTTGCAATTTTTCTTTTTGCGATGGTGTTTTGCATCAAACGATTGTTAAGCGGAGCTACCTGATTTGCATTTAATATATTAGCTCCTCCATGCGTACGCTTGATAAAATGCATATTTTGTAGTTTGGTTAAATCACGACGAATACTTGATGCGGAAGTATATGTTAATTTGGAAAGTTTATCTACCGTCATAAATCCGTTTTCGTTCAATAATTTCAAAATTTGTTCTTGTCTTGCTGAAATGCTCATTTTATCACTCTTTCTGCTTGTTTTATAATTTTATATGATTGTTTTTCGATTTTATCGCCAAATATTGAAAATAATCAATCGCATGATATAATTATATCATAAAAAGATAATTTGTCAACATGAGGTGATATAATGCTGGAAAATATGAAAGAGAGAGTGCTTAAAGCAAATCTTGCTTTGAAGAATGAAAATCTAATTACGTTGACTTGGGGAAATGTATCGGAAATCGACAAAGAAACAGGCTATGTTGTAATAAAACCGTCAGGTGTGGATTATGAAAACATGAATGCCGATGATATGGTTGTAGTTGACCTTTCAGGGAAAGTGATTGAAAGTAAATGGAATCCTTCTTCTGACACTCCCACTCATTTGGAATTATACAGAAGGTTTCCCGAAATTGGAGGAATCACCCATACTCACTCAAGATGGGCAACAATTTTTTCACAATGCGGAATAGACATTCCGGTGCTTGGTACAACCCATGCTGATGCTTTTTACGGTGATATTCCTTGCACTCGAAAGATGACTTTTGCTGAGATAACGGGGGAATATGAACTTGAAACCGGCAAAGTTATTGCAGAACTTTTCACCAAAGAAACTATTTGTAGCATTCCGGGGGCACTCGTATATTCTCATGGACCTTTTACCTGGGGAAAGGATGCGAAGGATTCTGTTAAAAATGCAATTATTTTAGAAGAGGTAGCGATGATGGCGTGGCACACTATTCTGATGAAGCACGATGCGAAATTCCAAAAAGAACTGCTTGATAAGCACTATCTTCGAAAACACGGTGAAAATGCATATTACGGACAGAAGGAGGGAAAGCAATGATCATAGACAGCAAAAAATATAACGGAAGATGCTCTTGCGGGCGCGAACATAAAATGACAACAGAGGTTTGTATAATTGAAGCCGGCTGCTTTGCAAATATTGATGAACATATAGAAAAATGCGGACTAAAAGGATTTTCTGTTGCAATATATGACGAAAATACATACAAAGCCACAAACCGGTTGCATCCGGAAGTGGATAAGGAAATTATCCTGTCCCCCGAAAATCTTCACGCAGACAATCACGGAGTGGCTCTGGCAATGGAACACATGCCAGAAAACTGTGATTATTTAATTGCAATAGGTTCTGGGACAATCCATGACATAACCCGTTATTGTGCTTATGAAAAAGGCATACCCTTTGTATCCTGCCCCACTGCAGCAAGTGTTGACGGGTTTTGTTCTTCAGTTGCCGCAATGACATGGGACGGTTTTAAAAAAACATTTGAAGCCGTTGCTCCAAAAATTGTTATAGCAGACCTTAATATTATATCAAAAGCGCCGGTGTTTCTTACAAATTCAGGTTTTGGCGACATGATTGGGAAATTTATAGCTTTAGCAGATTGGAAAATATCACACACACTGACAAATGAATATTTTTGCGAAACCATACACGATATGACTATGGATGCAACAAAAGCTGTTACAGAAAGTGCAAAAGCAATAAAAGAGGGTGATATAAATGCTTATGAAAAGCTGATATACGGGCTTTTAATGTCAGGACTTGCAATGCAGATGTTAGGAAATTCACGCTGTGCTTCGGGTGCAGAACATCATATTTCCCACTTAATAGAAATGCAACCAGAGGGTTTGGGTGTAAAATCCGACGCTTTGCACGGAGAAAAAGTTGGTGTAGGTACATTAATTGCTTGCAGGGAATATCATCAACTTAAAGACAGCAATTTTAAATGGAAGGATTACCATAAGGCAAGCTCCGATTATATTAAAGATATGTTTGGAGAAAGATTAAGTGATGCTATACTTTCAGAAAATTCAGATGACTGTGCTTTGGGTATAACTGCAAAGCTTATAGAGGAAAAATGGGATAAAATCCGTGATATCATAGATACCATTCCCACATACAGCAATTTAATTGAGAAATACGAAATACTTGGCGTAAAGTCTAAGCTTGGTGATATTGATGTTTCGGAGGAAAAGCTTGATGCTCTTATGGAATATTCACCACTTGTACGCAACAGATTAACACTTATGCGCCTTAGAAGAACTATAAAAAATATATAATCAACCGGAGGCAAAAATGAAAAAATATTTATTACCTAATGAAGGAAATTTTTACAAAGCAAATTTACACTGTCATTCCAATTTGAGTGACGGAGTTCTCAGCCCAGAGGAACTGAAGGATCTATACAAAGCTCACGGCTACTCTGTTCTGGCATATACCGATCACGATATATTTATTCCACATCATGAGCTCACCGATGACAGTTTTGTTGCTTTATCAGGTTTTGAAGCGCAATTTAACGGAAGCAACAAATATCCCGGTGTGAAAAATGAGAAGAAATGCCATATGTGTGTTATAGCTGGTACGCCGGATATAGTTAAACAGCCGTGTTGGAACGAAAAATATGCATATATTGGAAATGCTGCCACAAACAAGAAAAATGTTCAAATTGATGAAGAAACAAGTCCTTTTGTACGGAAATATTCGTTCCAAGGCATAAATAAAATGATAAAAACCTGTCGAGAAAAGGGCTTTTTTATAACATATAATCACCCATCCTGGTCTTTGGAAAACTATGAGCAATACATAAATTATGACGGTATACACGCTCTGGAAATATTCAATTACGCTACTGAGCTTTTAGGATATCAGTCATATGCTCCGGGTATATATGACGATATTTTAAAATCCGGAAAGAAAATTTTTGCAGTAGCTGCAGATGACAATCACAATAATCTACGTCCCGATTCTTTTGGCGGCTTTGTTATGATTAAGGCGAAAAAGCTTAAATATGAAGCTATAACAGAGGCTCTTTTTAATGGAGATTTCTATTCATCTACCGGGCCGGAAATTCACGAATTGTATATTGAAGATAACAGAATTCACATAAAGTGTTCGAATGCAGTCATGATTAGTTTAACTACCGACCGAAGAATCTCAAAATGTGTATGGTCCGAGGATGGCAAATTCATTACCGAAACCGTTTTTGATTTAAATTGCGAGTGTGAATATTTCAGAATTACAGTTAAAGATATTAACGGAAACCATGCAAACACAAATGCGTATTTTACGGAGGATTTATAAATAGTATGAAAAAGGTGAGTCAGTTATGAAATTGAATTTAAAACAAATAATAGAAATTACCCTTGGATCGGTTCGTGTAGAAGAAGATAACGGATATACAAGTTTTTTCAGATTCACAAAAGCACAGGAAGAACTTTATAAAGCTACAAGTGATAATGCTTACATAAAATCTTTTGCTACGGCAGGTATAAAACTTTCATTTAAAACTAACAGCAAAACTTTGTTTTTGAGCTCTTTAACAGAGGCTACATCAACACGTAAATATTTTTCTTTTGATGTTTTTGTAAACGGAAAAAGCATAGACTTTCTCGACAATTTTGAAGGAGTCGATCTTCCAGAAGATTATACCACTACCAATCTTTTACTTGGTGAGTTTTCAAAAAACTTTAACCTTGGGGAAGGTGTGAAAAATGTATGTGTATATTTTCCCTGGTCTGTAAAAGTAGCATTAAAAGAGCTTTCGGTTGATGATGGTGCATTCATTGAGGCAATAAGACCGGAAAAGAAGCTGCTTATATATGGGGACTCAATAACACAAGGATTCGATGTGCTCCGTCCCTCTGTGCATTATACTGCAAAACTGTCAGAAATGCTCGGCGCTGAAGGGTTTAACAAGGCAATCGGCGGTGAAAAGTTTTTTCCTAAGTTGGCTGAACTTAATGATGACTTTACGCCTGATTACATTACTGTTGCATATGGCACAAATGACTGGAGAAGGCATGACAGGAATACATTCAATAATAATTGTGCTGGATTTTATAAGGCGCTTGCAAAAAACTATCCTACATCGAAAATTTTTGCAATAACTCCCATATGGAGAAAAGACTGTAACGAGAAAGTAGCTTTTGGCCTTTTCGCTGATGCCGAGAATGATATTTTAAAGATAGCAGAAAACTTTGAGAATGTTTCTGTAATTTCAGGTTCAGAGCTGGTGCCAAAGGACGAAAGGTATTATGCAGATTCTCGTCTGCATCCAAATGATGAAGGTTTTGATTTTTATGCCAAAAATGTATGCTCGAAACTAAAATTAGAATTATAAGTTTTTTAAACTACAGCAATTTTACAAAATAATATTATGAAGTGTTTTTTTCGAAGCAGATTAACGCTGATGCGACTTGGCAAAGCGATAAACAGATGGAGGAATGATAAAATGGACGGGTCAAGAATAATACTGGCGGCACACAGAGGTGATAAATTTCGATATCCTGAAAATACTATTTCGGCGTTTGAATCAGCAGTCAATCTTGGGGTAGATATGATTGAAACCGATGTCAGGATGAGTAAAGATGGTGAGCTTGTGTTGATACACGACAGAAGCGCACTTCGCACAACTGGGATAGATAAAAATATTGATGAAATGACACTTTCAGAAATTAAGAAACTTGATGCAGGGTATACTTTCAAAACCACTGTTAAGGCTGAAATACCTACGGTAAGAGAGTTTCTTGAGTCTATCAAAAATGTTGATATAATGGTAAACTGGGAATTCAAGGTGTATCCGGTTGATTTTGGTGACGATATTGCATTCGAAGTTGTGAAAAAACTAGTTGATTTGATTGATGAGTACAATATGAGCGAAAAGTCAATGATGAATTCATTCAGTGAAAGAATTCTGGAATATATCTATAAAAAATACAAGAATCAATTCCCAATTCACGGACAAGGCATATACAAATGCAGACGATCATGTGACTTATCCGAAATTAATGAAATCGAGCTTTTTGACTGGTGTTGTCTATACCCTAATGAGCTAGGGCACAGCCCTATTGAGTTTAAAGAGAATTTTGATTTTTGTATACAAAACGGTGTTATTCCATGCCTTTGTATTCCTGATACTATTAATGATTACAAAAATGCTGTTGATTATGGATGTAAAATGTTTACATCCAACAATATTGCAGAGGCGATACAGATTTTGTCAGAACTCAAAGTGAGATAAGTATCTTTTTGTGTCCGGTGTTTAACGAGTAGGGAAAATGTATACCACTCCCCAAAATATTTAGGATATCCTAAGACCTTAAACGGTACGATGTAGCATCGCACCTACAAAAAAGGCAGAAACGAAATTCATCGTTTCTGCCTTTTTAAATACTGTCCTTAAGAGTACTCCCCATATGCGGTGGAGTTTTTATGTTAAATAATATTAATCCAAATTATTCTTTTTCTTCATCATAGCACGAACCTTTAGAGGAAGTCCGAATAGGTTGATGAAGCCTTCTGCATCCTTGTGGCTGTAAAGCTCGTGGCTGTCGCCGAATGATGCAATATCCTCGTTATACAGTGAGTAAGGTGACTTAGCTCCTGCAGGAGTAACTGAACCCTTGTAAAGCTTTAATCTTACTTCACCTGTAACTGTTTCGTCCATAACGTCAAACATTGCTGACATTGATTCTCTTAACGGTGTGAACCATTTTCCGTCGTATACAAGCTCTGAGAACTTGATAGCTGACTGACGCTTGAATGCCTGAGTATCACGGTCAAGACATAGATATTCAAGCTCCTGAATAGCAGTATATAGAATTGTACCGCCCGGTGTTTCATATACGCCTCTTGACTTCATACCAACAAGTCTGTCCTCAACGATATCAGCAATACCTACACCGTGCTTTCCACCAAGTGCGTTAAGCTTTTCAACAAGAGCACGAGGAGCAAGCTTTTCGCCATTAAGTGAAACAGGCTCGCCCTTTTCAAAGCCTACTGTTATGTATTCAGGCTCGTCAGGAGCTTTTTCAGGTGATACACCAAGCTTTAATAATGTATCAAGCTGTGGCTCATTTGCAGGGTCTTCCAAATCCATACCCTCGTGGCTGATGTGCCAGATGTTACGGTCTCTTGAATATAAATCCTTCTTTGTTACAGGGATTTCAATGTTGTGAGCCTCTGCATAGTCAACAGCATCCTCACGTGATGTAATATCCCAGATTCTCCAGGGAGCAATAATCTTTAATGATGGGTCAAGAGCTTTTACTGTAAGCTCAAAACGAACCTGGTCGTTACCCTTACCTGTAGCACCGTGGCATATAGCAACAGCACCCTCTTTTTGAGCAATCTCAACGAGTCTCTTTGCAATTATAGGTCTTGCATGTGATGTACCAAGTAAATATTTACCCTCATATACAGCACCTGCTTTTAGTGTAGGGAATATATAATCCTTAACGTATTCGTCTCTTAAATCTTCAATATAAAGCTTTGAAGCACCTGCCTTCTTAGCTCTCTCCTCAAGGCCTTCAGTTTCTTTGCCTTGTCCAACGTCACCGCATACTGCAATAACGTCATAATCGTAATTTTCCTTTAACCAGGGAATAATGATTGATGTGTCAAGTCCTCCACTGTATGCGAGAACAACCTTTTCCTTTGCCATGGTAAAAACCTCCTAAATTTATTATACTGATATTATACAACAATTTGCTAAAATATGCAATAGAAAAAATTGATAAATTTTAATGTTTTATGAGATAAAATTAATATTAAATGCATAAATATGTATAATATATGCATAAATATACATAAAATATTCATGCTTGAAATGTTTATGTTTTTGTGATATAATGATTTCATTAAATATAAAAATAAGGGGTGTATTTTTTATGAGAACAGTTTTAATGAGATATCCGAAAGGAAAAGCAAAGGCGGTTACATTCAGCTATGATGACGGAGTTATACAGGACATCCGGCTTGCTGAAATGTTTGATAAATATGGAATGAAAGGCACATTTAATTTTAATAGTGAACGTATTAGAAGCGACAGTTTTAGCAAAGAGCAGATAAAGGAGCATTTTATTTCAAAAGGACACGAAATTGCTGTGCATGGTGCATATCATAGAGCAAACGGCAATCTGAGACCTATTGAAGGTATAAGAGATGTACTTGATTGCAGACTTGAGCTTGAGGAGAAATGTGACTGTATTATCCGGGGGATGGCTTATCCTGATACAGGAATAACACTGATGGGTAATTTTGGAACTTATGAAATGGTAAAGCAGTATCTTGTAGAGCTTGATATTGCATATTCAAGAACCTTGGGCGGTGATAACAATTCTTTTATGCTGCCTTCGGATTTTCATGCGTGGATGCCATCGGCACATCACAACAATCCGCAAATCATGGAATTTATTGACCAGTTTTTAAATATTGACATTTCTACAAAAGCATATCATGCAAGAAGAATTCCGCGTCTTTTGTATATATGGGGACACAGCTATGAGTTTGACAGAAATGACAACTGGGAGCATATGGAAGAAATTTGTAAAAAGCTTGCAAATAATGAGGAAATATGGTATGCCACAAACATAGAAATATATGATTATGTTCAGGCTTATAAGAGCTTAAGATACAGTGCTGACGGTCATAAAGTTTATAATCCGACACTTTTAACAATATGGTTAGATGTTAGTGGTAAGCTTTACAGCGTGAAATCGGGAGAAACAATCTGTATATAAATACATAAGGAGACTACCTATGAAAAATAAAGAAGCCTCAGAGGCAAGGCGCTATGATACACCGTACCGATGTAGGGAACTGGCAGAATACGTTTATGGCGGTGAGCAGGAAAACAAAGACGAATACCGAAAACAAACTTTTGCACAGACTGAAAAATTTATGCCGAAAAAACATGAATATAATATATATTTTGGTGAAATGCACGGTCATACTAAACTTTCGGATGGTGCTCCTGATGCGGAAGAATATTTTCCTCATATAAGGGATAATGCAAAGCTTGATTTTGCAGCACTTACAGACCATGACCATGGTGGAGTAGGATATGCTGAGCTTTACGGTGAAAAATGGGAGATTGTAAAACAGCTTGTCAAGAAAAATTATGAACCGGGTAAGTTTACAACTCTCTTAGCTTATGAACGTGATTCGTACCCGTGGTATAATAATATGGTTGCATATTTTGATAATCACGATGCACAGATACTTCCGCAAAGCATTCCTGGAGAAATAACCAAGGAAGAGCTTATAAATGCACTTAGTCGTGATGATGTGCTTCTGGCACCTCATGATACATATCACATTGAAGCCGGCAGTGATTTAAAGAATATGGACAGTAGCTTGTATACTGAATTGTTTGAAATATATTCATGCGGAGATGCTGCGGAGTATTTTGGTAATCCAAATAATGATGCCCCTGTTTTATGCGAAGGCGGATTTTTGCAGGATGCGTTGAAAAACGGAGCAAAGATGGGCGTTATTGCAGGTTCAGATAGCCATTGCCTTGAAAACGGAATTAATTTCCCTGAACAGCAAAGATACAATGGTCTTACAGCGGTTCTTGCAAAAGAGAATACATTGGAATCAATATTTGAAGCTTTAAAAGCAAGAAGATGCTATGCTTTTATGGGTGGTAGAATTTATATTGATTTTCGAGTAAATGATTATTTGATGGGTGAGGAAATAACATCAAAGGGCAGAAGAAGTGTATATTTTTCAGTAGAAGCAGACGAAGATATAGAAAAGGTAACGCTTGTTAAAAATTGCAGGGATTATATTGTGTTTAAAATGAATACCTATATGATGTTCGATTCCTGCGAAAATGAAGAAGATATATATTATCTGCGTGTAGAGCTTAAAGACGGCAGATGTGCGTGGACAAGCCCGATTTGGGTAAAAGAGGAATAGTTTTAGGAGCAGTCATTATGGTGATTTTAGGAATAGACCCGGGATATGCAATAGTCGGTATCGGGGTGATTGAGTATATAGGTAATAAATTCAGAGTTCTTGAATATAATGCCATTACAACTCCTGCGGGGATGCCGACAGTTGAGAGATTAAAAAAGATTTATACGGAAATAACAAGCTATCTTGTAAAATATGACCCTGATGCAGTGGCGATAGAAGAACTGTTTTTCAATTCAAATCAGAAAACAGCGATAAACGTAGCACAGGCAAGAGGCGTTTTGCTTGTTGCGGTGGCGAATGCAAATATTCCGATATGCGAATATACACCGCTACAGGTTAAACAGTCAGTAACGGGCTACGGACGTGCAGAGAAAAAGCAAATACAGCAGATGGTAAAAACGCTGTTGGGGCTTAATGCAATTCCTAAGCCTGACGATGCGGCAGATGCTCTTGCGATAGCGATATGTCACGCACACTCAAATAAAATGAATAAGCTTTTAGGAACAAACGGAGTAAGATAAATATCTTACTCCGTTTAATTTTACTTTATTGATCTGTAGCCTAAAAGCTCAATATCCTTTGAAATATAATCATCCTTCATTTCAAATTCATTTGCATAATCAGTCGATAAATATTTTTTGTTATCATCAGCAAATACAGTTACTATATTTGAATTTGCACACAGCTTCTCCTGTGCCATTATACAGCCCAACATATTTGCTCCTGATGATATGCCAACGCCTATTCCGAGCTTTCTTGAAAGCATCTGTGACATTATGATTGAATCAATATCGTCAACCGAAACAACGTCATCAAGCTCGTTAAGCTTACAAATGCTTGGTATAAACTCATCGCTTATGCCTGCAATCTTGTGGCTTCCTGTTTTATATCCGGTAGAAAGGGTTGGTGAATTTAATGGCTCTAACGGATATGCTTTACAGCCAGGATTTGCTTTTTTAAATGATTTTGACAGTCCCATTATTGTTCCACCGGTGCCGACACCTGCAACAACGCCGTCGGGAACGATACCGATAGAAGCAAGTTGATTTAATGTTTCAACACCTGTATCTTCAATGTGAGCGGCAACGTTGTCATAATTTGAGAACTGACCGGGCAAGAACACACCGCCTTTTTGTGCAAGCTCTTCTGACATTCTTATAGAACCTAAAAATCCGCCCTCTTCTTTTGATACAAGTCTTACTTCAGCACCATAGCTTTTCATAAGATTGATTCTCTCAACACTCATCCAATCAGGCATGAATACAACCATCTTATGACCAAGATATGCAGCCATTGCAGAAAAAGCAATTCCGGTATTTCCGCTTGTTGCTTCTGCAATAATATCGTCTTTTTTTATTGCACCCGTTTCATAGGCACGCTTCATTATGTAATATGCAACCCTGTCCTTTATTGAACCGCTAAGGTTGTAGTATTCGGCTTTTGCAAAAATCCTGCGTTTTTCGCCTTTATATAAAAATTCAATTTCTAAAAGCGGAGTATTTGAAATCATGCTCCTGACTTTTTCAAATCTGTTATCCAAATAAAAAACTCCTTAATGAAAAATCTAACTAATTTATTTTACTACATTTTTATGGAAATGTCAAGAAAATAATCAATAATATTCATGATATTACAAGAGTTTTCAAAATATGAATATTATTTATAAATGGTTCTCAATTTTTTTGATTAACATACGTCCTGTCTGTTCTGTAAGCTTGAGGGCATACGGTATAAGCTTGATATCAAAGATTTTAAGAAATATTTTCAAAACACTGCAAAAATTACAAGGACTTGAATACAGATAATGAGAAACAATAAAATTATTGCTTTTGAAAGGATTATATGTAAATGAAAATAATTTTTATGTCATTAATGGCGTTTTTTTACGGAATATGTGCGGTTTTATATGAACGCATACTAAACGGCAGTATACAGGCGAATATCAGAACAGGAAAGCCTCTGAGCGATAAAAGACTTGTAAAATTATCTGAAAGATGCTATGCGAAAAAATACAGATTTGCAAAAATAGAAAAAAGACTGAAATTAGAGATTGCAAAAAGGAGCAATATGTAGTATAATAGTAAAAACAGATAAATTTGAGGTGCATATGAAAAAAGAACTAATGGAGCTGATAGAGCAAAATAAAGACGGACCATCGCCTGATATTGCACAAAAGGCTCTTAATTTAAAAATCAAAAATTACGGAAAAAGTATATATGTACGAGGCTTGATTGAATTTACGAATTACTGTAAAAATGACTGTTTTTATTGTGGAATACGACGTGGGAACAGAAATGCTGTACGCTACAGACTCAGCGAAGAGCAAATTCTCAGATGTTGTGAGGAAGGCTATAATTACGGCTTCAGGACTTTTGTTCTTCAAGGCGGTGAGGATGAATACTATAATGTTAAACGCCTTTGCGATTTGATTAATAAAATCAAGACAAAATATCCTGAATGTGCCGTTACTTTGTCGGTTGGAGAAAAATCACGCGAGGAATATGCTGCTTTAAAATCAGCGGGAGCAGACAGGTATTTATTAAGGCATGAAACGGCAAATGAAGCACATTACAATAAGCTTCATCCGTCTGAGCTTTCGCTCAGTAACAGAAAACGCTGTCTGTATGATTTAAAGGAGCTTGGTTTTCAGACCGGTGCAGGCTTTATGGTGGGTTCTCCATATCAGACATATGAAACTCTTGCGGAGGATTTGATATTTTTAAAAGAGCTTGAACCTCATATGGTGGGGATTGGTCCGTTTATAGCACAGAAGGACAGTATATTCAAGGACGAGCCTGATGGGAGTCTTGGCTTGACGCTTACCATGCTTGCACTTACGAGGATAATTCTCCCGGATGTGCTTTTGCCTGCAACTACGGCGCTTGGGACTATAGCTCCTGACGGACGTGAGCGTGGGTTTATGGTAGGAGCAAATGTTGTTATGCCAAACTTATCGCCGCAGGAAAACAGAGCAAATTATGCACTTTATGATAATAAAATATCAACCGGTGCAGAAGCCGCTTCGGGGCTTGCAGAGCTTCGTAAACGTGCAGAAAGTGTCGGTATGGAAATAGATATGCAAATAGGAAATTGGAGGAGAAAAGAATGAGCTTGAATACAAAAAAGCATCTGCCTTGCCCGGAATGCGGTCAGATGAGTGATGTGACGGTATGGAATGCAATAACGGTAAAAGATAGTCCTGATTTAAAGGAGGATATTTTAAGAGGAAAAGTAAACTTTTTTGTTTGCGGAAGCTGCGGATACAGGGCGTTAATGCCTGATGCAATGCTTTATCATGATGAGGAAAAGAAGCTTCTTGTATCGTTTTCACCGTGCAGTGATAAGGCGGTTGAGCAGGAGCTTTATGAAAAGGTAAGACAAACCTCGGAAGAATCGGGAGAACTAAAAAAGCTTGAAGGCTATAATCTGAGATTTATTACAGACATAAATGACCTTATGGAAAAGATTCTTATATTTGATAACGGACTTAACGATAAAGTTATTGAGGTTATAAAGCTTATGGTGCTGTCTCAGGATTTGGAAAAATCACAGCAGAGAACTTGTCGTTTGGGTAAGCGTGAGGGCGAAAATCTTGAATTTATGATAAGGGATAATAAAGAAAATCAGATTTATACGTGTGCAGTGCCGATGTCTACATACGACACTCTGTATACTCAGATTATGCAGTCGGGTATAAAACCGTACAGTTTTAACTGGGAGCTTGTTGATAATTATTACGCTTCAAGAATATTAAACGGATTTAATAATATAAAGTAATTCATACGTATATAAATTTTAACAGTATGTAAAAAGGAATGGGATTTATATCTTTCCATTCCTTTTTATATGATTTAATAATTTCTGTTTCGTATTGCACGTTCGGCATCACGCTTGGCGTCTCGTTTTGCTATATCTGCACGTTTATCATAGAGCTTTTTACCCTTGGCGACAGCTAACGATACTTTTACCAAAGAGCCTTTTAAATATACTGATAATGGTATAAGTGTAAGTCCTTCCTGTTGAATTTGTCCTATCAGCTTACGTATTTCTTTTTTATGAAGTAAAAGCTTACGTACACGTAGCGGGTCTTTATTAAAAATATTTCCCTGTTCAAAAGGAGAGATGTTCATACCTTTTATGAATACCTCACTGTTGTCTATTGATGCGTATGCATCTGTAAGGTTAACCTTGCCCTGACGTACCGATTTTACTTCTGTACCGAATAATTCGATACCACATTCTATAGTTTCAAGTATAAAATATTCATGACGGGCTTTTTTGTTTTGTGCTAAAATTTTTAAATTAGTTGCTGCCATAATCTAACCTCTTATTTCTTCTTGTTTTATTATATTCATATCTGCGTTTGCCTGTTGCATATAATAATTGAGAATACGTATCTGAGCCTTTGTCGATTGCCGGTACTTTTTTAGGACGGTCATTTTCATCAAGAGAAATCATCGTAAAAAATGCCGTAAGAGCAATCTGAGTTTCTCCTGTATATAAATTTTCGGCTTCTACAGTGACGAAAACCTCCATAGAGGTAGAGCCTACGTAAACTACTCTTGCGGTACAAGTAACATATTCACCTATACGAACCGGCTTTTTAAAGCACAGCTCATCAACACGTGCAGTAACAACATTTGTGTGACAATGCTTCTGAGCGGCTATACCTGCTGTTGAGTCCATAAGCTTTATTATTTCTCCACCATGTACATTGCCTGCAGGGTTAGCCTGATGGGGAAGTACAAGCTCAGCAGAAATTGCAATAGAATCTTCTTGTTTTTTTATTTCCATATAGAAACTCTCCTGAATTTAGTATAATTATATTATACCACATTTTTGCGAAACTGTAAAGTAATAAAAGAAAATAATAAAAATAATGTTTTTTTAGATTTATTATTGACTTTTTTCATATTTATGGTATAATATTAATGTTGTGACTAAATATCAATGGAGAAGTCGCGTAGTCCGGCCGAGCGCGCACGATTGGAAATCGTGTAACCGTCATAAGCGGTTCGAGGGTTCGAATCCCTCCTTCTCCGCCATAATAACGAGATGATTTTACTGTAAGTAAGGTCATCTCGTTATTTTATGCGGTTTTCAGCGGTTTGAAAAGCAAGGATTTTTGATGGCAAATCGTTTACTGTCAAATATCTTTTTTGTGAACTTGAACCGCAGTCCTAAATTCAATATCAATTCCAAAACACAGAGTAAAAATTTCTACTCTGTGTTTTTTATTTGAATTTAAGGAGGAAAACTTTAATGAAACTAAATGGAAATTTTACTATCCAGAAACAGATACAGAAATTACAGAAACAATATGCAGAAGATAACGGACTGCCTTATTATGATAATGATTTAGTCATTGCAAAACAGGATGGCACACCTATATTGGCTGATTGGATTTCGACACGATTTCCTGATTTAATAGAACAACTGGATTTACCAGAATTGCGTTTTCACGATTTACGACATACGGCGGCGACAAATATGTATAATCTTACAGGAGATTTTTTTACTGTTGGTGAAATATTAGGTCATACCCGTATTGGTGATTCTCTTGGAGTGGCAACAAGTCAGGAAATGGTAACAGCCAGATATGTAGAGGTACGTTTGGGGCGAAAAAAAGAAATTTTAGATGTATATCATAATGAGCTTGAGGGAAAAGGTTTGAAAGAATTATTAGTTGCGAATAAATCAAAACTACCTACACCAAAAAAGAAAGAATATAGAGGTTATGAGTTATAAAGCTTTATAGCCTCTTATAAGTTATTATATGGTTTTACCGAGTTTGGTCACCAAAATGTCACCAAAATGGCTTTTTTAAGCATTTTCTGTCACTTGCAGAAGATATAAAGAAAGCCGAAAATCCAGATATATCAACGGTTTTCGGCTTGTTTTCAAGTTATGAAATTGGTTGTTTCAATAATTTTTTTGATTTTTTTGGAAAAAAAGTCAAAAAATATTACAAAAAGAAAAAGAACCAAGCTTATTTCTAAACTTGATTCTTTGTTGTCATCATTAACTTAATGACATTGACTTGAGTCCCTTTTTATGTGTCAGACTATTTTTCCAATGATTATATTGTCTTTAATCTCAATAAGTCTTACATTTCTGAACTGTCCTGATAAATCCTCATCAGCAGGAGCGTGAACTGTTATATAATTAGTGGTTTTGCCTTCAAACATTTTATCTTTTGCTCTTTGTTCAAAAAGTACCTCCATAGTTCTGCCTATATGATTAGTTAAAAATTTCTTTTGTGATTTTGAAGTCTCTTCAATAAGAATTTTTGAACGCTTTTCTTTTATTTCAGGAGGAATCTGATTTTCCATAACTGCCGCAGGAGTTCCACGACGTTGTGAATATTGAAATATATGTGCTTCTGCAAAATTAATTTCTTTTACAAAATTAACCGTCTGCTTAAATTCTTCTTCTGTTTCTCCGGCGAAGCCCACCATAATGTCAGTAGTGAGTGCAACGTCGGGGAAGGCTTCTCTTAATCTGTCTGCAATTTCTTTGTATTGTGCTGTGGTATATTTTCGGTTCATACGTTTTAATGTTTCATCACAGCCTGATTGAAGTGAAATATGAAAATGTGGACACAGCTTTTTTGAATGCTTTATTTTATTTACAAAATCACTGTTTAATGTCATAGGCTCGATTGATGAAAGTCGTAACCGTTTAACATTATCAATTTTTTCTATTTCAGAAAGAAGCTGTTCAAGTGATGTGTTTTTTAAATCAAGCCCGTATGAAGCAACGTGAATTCCGACAAGAATTATTTCGGCAAAGCCGTTATCAGCAAGCTTGTGTATTTCGGCAAGCACTTCATTTTCAGGACGGCTTCTGATAGGGCCTCTTGCATAAGGGATAATACAGTAAGAACAAAATTGACTGCAGCCCTCCTGAATTTTTATAAATGCTCTTGTTCTGTCCTCGTATTTTGTGATTTTAAGGTCTTCAAATTCATGATTATGCATAATATCGCCGACCATGTTGAGCTTTGAATTACTGTCAAGCCCTTCTGTTATTTCAACAATGCTTGTACGTCCTTTTGTACCGATTACAAGATTTACACCGTCAATATTCAGAACCTCATCAGCGGCAGTCTGAGCATAACAGCCTGTGACTGCAATTACAGCCTCAGGGTTATTTTTTTTCGCACGGCGTATAATCTGACGTGATTTTCTGTCACCGATATTGGTAACAGAACAGGTATTTATGATATATATATCGGCTTTGCTTTCAAAAGGAACGATTTCATAGCCTGCAGAAGCATAAAGCTCTGTCATGGCTTCTGTTTCGTATTGATTTACCTTACAGCCGAGAGTATAAAATGCAGCTTTTTTAGACATCGGATTTAATCCTTTCTTATGGTTGATACTATTATTATACAAAATTTTTTGTTAAAGTGCAAGAGGTAAATCATAATATTATTGAAATATTAAAAGAACGGGATAAAATTTTATCCCGTTTAAATTACTTAACCTCAAAGAATGGTTTTTTGTTGTATATTTTAAGATTTCTGAACATCATCTGTGTACGCTTCATACATCTGAAAGCAAAATGACCGCATTTTAATACAGGGCCGCTGTTTGTGAAGCCATTATCAGTAAAGTCAAGCAAAAGCTTGCCGTTCAGCATAATTCTTATTCTGCAGCCCTCCTGTAAAATCTGAGCCTTATACCAAGTATCAAGCTTCATACGTTCACTTCCGCACTGATAGCCAAGCGGTCTTATCCATGGGTTTTTCATAAATATATGAGTTTCTACGTCATCACGAACATCGTCCATTTCACGGAAGAATCCCCAGCTGTAGCTTCTGACATTCTCCCAAAGAAGCATACTCATTGTACCTGTGCGGCGACGCTTGTAGTCGTTCATGAAGTCCTCACGCTGTAAGCCTGAAGCCTGGAAAATTGCAATACCAAAGCCGTTATGGATTTTTGGCATGAACTCAAACTCAGCATATATGTCACCTTCGAATTGCTTTTCAGACCACATATACATATTGTTTTTGTCCATTCTTTCGCCGTCCTCATCGTAAAGTGGGATTTCTCGGTTTTTTGTATCAATCAACAAGCCTTCATCTGTAATATGAGGACATTCTGTATTACCCTGGAAATAAAATTCCTTTAAATCTTCTTCCTTTGCAAACGGAACATCAAGCTTACATTCCCAAGAGGAATCAGGAGTAAAATCAAAGCTTTCGATTCCAACCGCCTTGTACTGTTTTAAAAGTTCTGATTGAAGCTCATCATCGGGCATTTTATTTTCGGCATTAAAGAGCTTTTGTGCGTCTTCTTCGCTAATGCATACATCATAGAATTTTGCATCAGAGAACGCCATTGCAGGATTTCCTACATACAAAATGTCGCCTGCCTTTTCCCATTGCATTTGCACACCGGAATTGGCACGACATATAACTATACCGTTAATATATATGTTAAATATGTTATTTGTTTTGTCCCATGTAACACAAAGCTGATACCATCTTGCACGCTTAAAGAAGAAACGTCCTGCGGCACTGAATGCTTTATGTCCTTTTACATCAATCGCAAAAGCTGATTTTATTGGAGTTGATGAAAGATATGGCTTATTGGTAGGGGAGTCAGAATAAATATATCCCTCAAAACATTTTGCAAATAGCTGCGGATACCAGTTTGACATCCAGTTCACACAGAAGGTTGATTTATTGTATTCTTTTGAATTTGGTATATCAGAAATAATTGCATAGTTCTGATACATCGGGTCAACATCCATAAAATGCTCCTGATGCGAAACTGTAGCCAAATCCTCCAAAGGCATAATCCACATAGTGAACGCTCCTGCATCGCAGTTTACTGTATGCTGAGGGATTTCAACCTTTTTATGTATTGAGGTTGTGTTCATTCCGTCTCTGTTTTTGTAATTTAAAATTCTGATGTTTTCATCTTTTTCTGTTAAAGAATATTCATATATCGGTTTCATAATTTATTTCTCCTGAATTATTTCAATTTTTATATTATCACTTTTGCATGGTTTATTAAGCTTTAGTAAAATTCTGTATAATTCACCCCATGATTTTTTGATTAATCCGTCTGATACTGCATCAAGCGGTAATTGCTCGAATTTGGCAGTAAGATAATCAGGGAAGTTAACAATTAAAGCTTTTCCGTCTTTTACAGGGAGTTTAATACGGCTATCACTGATTTCCGGTTTTACAGGAGTCATAAGCGTCCATGTAATATCATCAGTTTCGCTTGCAAGTGAAAAATCATCGGTTATTGTTATATTTGAATTTATACGGTCAAGCTTGTAGGAACGGTTCCAATGCTCAATTCCTGAATCAGACGGATATGCATTTTTAATGCTTAGTGATGCAGATACAGCATCCTTTCCGTCGGTGAATGTCATGTTTTCAGAAACATATTGTCTGCCTGCTTGTTGCATATATCCGTTAACTGTAGGAAGATTATGGAAAGCAGATTGCATATTGTAAAGCTCATATCTGCGTTCGCTGAAGGTAATAGGAATATATGTACCCACGCCTACGTCGATGATTCCCGGCATACCGTCTGAATATACAATAAAATGACCTACGTCGTTATGATTATGGCTTTCATCGTTGTGACCGCCCTTAAATGCAAGGAAAAGACCTTCATGAGTGTTTTTGTTTTCTCTTGCTACGCCGATTTCAGTATCCTCAAGCCATGATGAGACAGTGTGATTAACAGGGTTATCAGGTGAGAATCTTTCATCACTTGAAAGTAAGTCCGCAAATATACGAAATTTACAACTGCTTCCGTGTTGATACGGTGAGGTCAGCCCAAGCATCGCAACGTCGTTATCGCCGATTTTTTGACCGTATCTGTAAAGAAGCATAGGAATATCTGTTTTACCTCGTGTATCAGCGAAATTCACAAAATAGTTTTTATGTATATGAACCTTGTTCATGTACTGACCCATCTTTCTGATTTTTTCTGTGTTAAATAAATCATATTCGCCGTTTGTCGCGTAGTGCATGATTTCAAGACAGTCAAAAACTGCACCGCCTGCCAATGACCAGTAGTGAGGACCTTCGTCACAGCCGCCGTCCTCAGGAACTATATTATAGTAATTATCAAGAAGAAGTAAGCTTGTCTCAAACAGCTCGCGGCGTTTTTCGCTGTCCTCTTCAAGAATCATCGCACATTCAATACAGTGAGAAATTATAAAAGGATTCCAGTTATTGACCTTATGACGTGACGGAACGAATCCCATCCATCCAAAATCCTTACGGACAAGATATGTATCAAACAGCTTTCTTTTTACCTCGTATTTTATTCTTTTACATATAAGTGGCGTAATTTCGTCAAGCTTTTCTTTGTGGAAGTAATATGCCCAAGCAAGGACGCTTGCTGTCATACCGATATGTAAATCTATAAAACGGTACTGTTCTTCAATATCAGGCAGAAAATTCTTTTGAGTGTCGTACATATGATTAAGATGCTGCGGAGGAATCCAGTCTGTTTTTTCGCACATACTCCACACACCGTTTACGATTGGCTCAATAAATCTGCCTTTATTTTCAATGCATTCAGCACATATAAGATGTAAAAGTGAATTACGCTCTGAATGATTGTCATACAGAGTTCCTTTTTTGAAATAATTTATGTAGTCCATTGCCGTATTATCATTCCAACGACGTTCCGAGGCTTTTTCGGCAACCTCAATTATGTAATTCTTTAAATCACTGTCAATTTTCTCCCATGCCTGTCTGTCATCAGGCTTTGGAAACGGAAGAAATTCATCAGCAGAAACAATATTTATGTTTTTGCTTTTGTATGTGTCAAGTAAGAACATCAATAATCACTCCTAATAATTTTATATAAGAATTATATCACATAAATAAATTTATAAAAAAGTGGCATTTCGGTACTTTATAATGGCATTTTGATACTTATTTTATTTTGTATCTTAGTGAAACTGTTGTACCTTTGTTTTCTTCACTTTTGATTATAAATTCCGAGTCCTCGCCAAAAAGCAGCTTCAGTCTTTTTTTGACATTTGCAAGACCTATATGTTCTTGGGGTATTGTTTCTGTATCAAGTTGTCTGAGGATTTCGTCCAACTGCTCCTTATCCATTCCTGAACCGTTATCAATTACGCTTACTGTAATTACGTCATCAGTTTTGTCGGCAACTATTTGTATAAGCCTGTCACCGCTTTCTTTTTTAAAACCGTGATATACACTGTTTTCAATCAGTGGCTGTAGTGACAGCTTTGCAATTTTTACACTCTTTAAGCTTTCGGGAATATCTGTTATTGCAGAAAAGCTGTTTTTGTAACGTTTTTCTAAAAGATTTATATAAAGCTGTGTGTAGTATAATTCATCGCCTAAATTAACATATGTTTCGCTTATATTAGTAGTGTAGGCAAGAAGATTAGCTAAATCTGAAATCATTTTCAGGCTTTCCGAATCAGCTCCTGCTTCACTAAGGATTGTCCAGTTTATGATATTTAGTGAATTATATAAAAAGTGCGGGTTTATCTGTGACTGTAAATTTGCAAGCTGAGTATCATTTAACTGTGAAATTTTATTTTCAAGCTCTGCTTTTAATTGAGTGTTACTGTTGATGAGCTTCAGGATGTTTTCGGCAACTACCTGTACATCGTCTGTTTTGGCAGGGTTTATATCATACGCCGTTCCTGCAAACAGCTTTGTAAGACTTCGGATTGGTGCGGATATTCGTTCTGAAATTATGTATGCAGTGACAAAGCTTATTATAAGCATAAATATAATTACAACAAGCGTGCTTATTATACCTGAGAGCATATTCTGCTTGTAATTATCGCATACTGTACTTACGGTATATGTCCATTTGTAATTTTGTGATACGGTATTTGTGACTTTATATGTTTGTGTTCCTATTTCAATAAAACCGTTTTGCATTTCTTCTTTATCAATATTAAGGTTCATAAGGTTGTGCATATATATTATTTTGTCATCTTCTCTGATAGCATAATATCCGTTGACCTTTGCGGCTGAATAGCTTGAAAAGAGCTTTGCGGTATCTACATTTACTACAATGTATCCGTTGTTTACAGTATCCGTCACCTGACGACAGATTGTTAATGATTGACGGTTTGTTAGTTTATTTATTCTGTAAAAAAGAATTGAACTTGTGCTGTCTTTGAATTCGGGGATGCATTGGTTATCTTTAAAATTATCAAAGTTCAATTCGTAAAATTCATAGCCGTTACCCGTACATATTCTGTTTTTTATAGGCGAGTAGATATATATCGAATTTATGTAATTATTAAGATTTATAAAAGAATTGATTTTTGATTCAATTTTTTCGTTAATATCAGGAAAAAGGGCTGAGGTGTTGGAGCTGAACATATAGCTTTTCGCATATGTATCAAGAGAAAGATTACCTGCAATTATGTTTGCTTCATCAAGAGATGTGTCTATGTGTGACGATAGATTCGCCGCAACAAGACTGTTAACCTCGTCGTAGCTACGGTGAATTTCGTGATATTGATTATACAGCATCCATGCACCAAAAGACAGGGATGCTGTACACATAATAATAAGAACAACTATAAAGCTTTTGCTTTTTGAAAATTTTATGCTCATTATATTAAATCCTCTTTCATGAATTATTCAACAGACGGAAGCTTCAAAACATTTTTTCTGTATTCATTAGGAGCATAACCCGTATAGTGCTTAAAATTTCTTATGAATTTTCGCTTGTCTGAATATCCTATTTTCTGGCATATAACAGAGATTTTCTCACCATTTCCGAGCATTTCGAGTGCTTTCTTTAAACGCAAATCCATGTGATAGTCATGTATTGATTTTCCTGTCTGCTGTTTAAAAATACGTCCGATGTATGCTTCGTTCATATATACATATTTTGCAACGTCACTTCTGCCTATGTCACGGTTGTAGTTTTCTTCAAGAAAAAGCTTGACCTTTTTAACTGTTGAGGCGGCGTCGTTTTCTGTGGATTCTTCATATAGATCAGGAGTATTGGATGCTATTATATCATCATACAGGCTGTTTGCCGCTTGTATGTTTCCTTCTTTGATATAAGACATTAAAAGCATCATGCAATCCTGCTCGTTATTCAGATATGATTTACTGCTTGCAAGCTGTTCGTAATTCTGAAATTCCATTATGATTTTTATATTACTTGAAATTTCAAAGAAGTTATTGAGCATTTGCTCTATTTCAGCAGAATTTTCGCTTATATTATCATTGGTTACAGCAATCAGCTTTATTGTATTATTGTTATGAGAAAGGGTATAGAGCTGACAGCTTATTACTGAATTAAAGATGTTATATATAAGCGTATCAAGTTGATCCTTATCATGCTTCCAGGTAAGATTTATAAAGCTTTCAAAATCAGAAAATTCCAATTCAATCACATATCCGCAAAGGTTTTCAAGCGGATATTCAAAATTAAGTGTGTCAAAGGTTTCTTCTGCTTTTGATAAATCCATACTTCCGAAATACAGCTCTGACATGAACTGCTCCTGTCTTAGCTTTTCTATTTCTTTAACATTTCCTTTTTCGTCAAGCTGATCTTTTATTTTTCGCAGTGTTAAACTGAATTCGCCAAAATTAATAGGCTTTGTTATGTAGTCGATGACTCCGTATTTTAATGCAGTACGTGCATATTCAAAATCTCTGTAGCCGCTTATTATAATAACGGTACAGTCGGATTTACTTTCGCTTATTGCTTTGGCAAGTTCAAGCCCATTCATTTTAGGCATTTTTATATCTGTTATACATAAATCAACATGATTATTAAGCAAAAAATTAAGAGCATCTTCGCCGTTACTGAATCTTCCTGTTACTTCAAATTCGTCACATATATTGTGAACAAATTCAGCGGTTGCTTCAAGAGTTCCAAACTCATCGTCAACTACAATTACGTTGTACATGATATAAATTTCCTTTCCGATAAAGTATGATTAAATTATAGCATACTCTTTTTTGAAATTCAAGCTTATAATTTTTATTATAAAAAACTTGAAATTTCGCATAAAACAAAGCTTTTAAGGTGTTTAATGGTGATTAAGTACGGGAAAAAAGTATCAAAATGACACCGTGAAGTACCGAAATGCCACTATTTTTTTGTTTGGTTTGATGCTATAATGTGAACGTAAAGTAAAAAAGAAAGGATACAAATTCGGCTTGGCTGTATTTGTATAAAGGTGTGAATAGTGAATAAGAAAACAGACATCAAAGTAAGTCCTGTACGGAAAAAGAAAAGATTTTGGTCAAAGGAGCAAATTGAACTTACGGTGCTTTCGCTTCCGGCAATTATAATGGTATTTATTTTTCAGTATCTTCCGATAGGCGGATTGGTTATGGCATTTAAAAATTTCAATGCAAACCTCGGAATATGGAAAAGCCCATGGAACGGACTGGAAAATTTTAAATTCTTCTTTGGCTCACAGGATGCCTTCAGAGTGCTTAGAAATACAGTTTTATTCGGGATTGACTTTCAGGTTCTTGGTATTGTGTTTGCATTAATGTTGGCATTGTTCCTGTATGAGATACGTTCTAAAATAGCATTGAAAACTATTCAGACAATGATGATTTTACCGCATTTTATTTCATATGTTCTTGTGGCATTTATTACATATGCACTTTTGAATCTTAATTCGGGTGTGTTGAATTCTGTAATAATTGCATTCGGCGGTGAGAGAATTGACTGGTACGCAGACTATAAATACTGGCCATACATCCTGACGGTTGTTGATATATGGAAGAAAGTCGGAATGGACAGTATAATTTATTATGCCGCACTTATAGGTATTGATGAATCGTTGTTTGAAGCCGCAAGACTTGACGGTGCAAGTAAATGGCAGGAAATAAGATACATAAAAATTCCTGAATTAAAATCCGTAATTTCAATTTTGCTTATTTTGGGAATCGGCAAGCTTATAAGCGGTGACTTTGGTTTGTTCTATCAGGTGCCTATGGACATCGGCGTTCTGTATCCTGTAACCGATATAGTAAATACGTATGTGTTCAGAGGCTTACAGCAAGCAACAAATCTGGGTATGACAGCGGCAGTTGGTTTGTTCCAGTCGGTGGTATCATTGATATTGGTTGTTGGTTCAAATCTTATTGTAAAGAAGCTTGATCCGGATCAGGGATTATTCTAAGGAGGTAGTAAGAATATGAAACAGAAATTTACTTTTTGGACAATTTTAAAAGCTTTGGTATACATACTTATTATACTGATATTCTTTATGCCTTTTTTACTCGTTGTTTCGGTATCATTCTCAAATGACGATACAATATTAAAATACGGATACACCTTTTTTCCTAAAATTATAGATACCGCTGCATATCAGCATGTGTTTAAAAATGCAGGACAGCTTATTCAGTCGTATAAAATAACAATTATATATTCACTTGCAGGAACACTTGTTGCGTTAATAGTACAAAGTACAATAGCTTACGCAATATCACGTCCGAATTATAAGCTGAGAAAAGCTCTTACGGTATACTTGTTTATAACAATGCTTTTCCACGGCGGACTTGTACCGACATATATATTGATATGTAAATACCTTCACTTGGGTAATACAATCTGGGTATATATTTTAACCGGAGTAAGTACATGGAACGTAATAGTAATGAGGACATTCTTTAAGGGACTGCCTGACGGACTTGCCGAAGCGGCAAAGATAGACGGTGCAAGTGAATACAGAACATTTGCACAGATTATTCTTCCGCTGTCAAAGCCGGTGCTTGCTACAATCGGATTTATGACACTTCTTGCGAAGTGGAATGACTGGAATACAAGTCTTATCTATATAAAGTCACCAAAGCTTTATTCACTGCAGTATCTATTACAGAAGATATTAAGAGAGGCTCAGTATTTAAAGCAGATGGCACAGTCGGGAACGGGTGGACTTGAAGCTTCATCAATAACAGAAGCTACAGACAGCATGAAGTTTGCTATGGCAGTGCTTGCGGCAGGACCAATGCTTGTTGTGTTCCCGTTCTTCCAGAAATATTTCTGCCGAGGATTAACGGTAGGAAGTGTAAAGGGTTAATTAATGCAGAATAGGTAATTCTGTTTAAATTATAAAAAAAGAAAGGATTGAAAAAAATGTTAAACAAATTTAAAAAAGCGACAGCCATTATACTTGCAGGAGTTCTTGCAGCGGGAATGGCATCATGTTCAGGCGGCGGAAAAGAGACCGAAAATGTAACTCTTAAATGGGTTATGTCAGGACCGGGAGAATTGGCAGATTCACAGAAGGTATGGGCGGAGTTCAATAACAGACTTCAGGAGTATATGCCGGGAACTACCGTACAGTTCGAGGTTTATCCCGGAAGTGACTACAATCAGAAATTCATGCTTATGCAGACCGTAGGAGATCAGGTTGATATTGCCAATGTTTATAAGCTGAACTACGGCGATGAGCTTCGTAAGGGTACATTTGCTGACATTACGGAATTGATTGATACATATGGTCAGGATATGAAAGCGGCAATTCCTGATTTTATTTGGGATTATATGAAGTATGAGGGCAAGATTTATGCCGTTCCTACATATCAGCAGGTATCAGTATCAAATGCATTTTTCTTCCCAAAGGCAATTTCAGATAAGTATCTTGATAAAAAAGCTTTGGAAGATGCTATAGTTAATAATCCAACAATAAATGATAACGTGCTTGATGTTCTTGAAGATTACCTTGCA
Source organism: Candidatus Ornithomonoglobus sp. (assembly GCA_045537455.1). Lineage (GTDB taxonomy): Bacteria > Bacillota > Clostridia > UBA1381 > UBA1381 > Ornithomonoglobus_A. Next base: position 38,704 of record JAZSPM010000191.1, read on the forward strand.
AAATGTAAAGAGGCGGGAGAAATCGGTTATGGAATGGATCACTGGCTTGATATTACAGGTAAGGGCTTCAATAAGA
>JAZSPM010000143.1:0-16516 GCA_045537455.1 Candidatus Ornithomonoglobus sp.
AATTACCGACAGCTTTGATATATTATTATATTTTGTAAGTACACCCCATAATAAATATGCACATATCGAAGCAAAACAGATATATCCGATTACAAGCACTGACGTAATATCAAGCTTTCCTATACCACCACCGAAAATCAGCCCTATTAAGGTAAGAACAATACCACCAAAAAGCTGTGAGTATGCAACAATATAATAGGAGCCAGTATTTTTAACAATTTAAAAATACCTTTCTTATTTTTTCTCTTTTTTGATTTTATAATCAAATTTTTACAGGCTGTCGAGGACGCCAGCCCCTACATTTCTTTAATTGGTTTAATGTCTATAAGCATGCAAAAAGAACAAAGCTTTATATCACAATACAAAAAAAGCCTCATAATTAATATTAAACTAAGTGGTAAAATTATAATATCATATTTTGAAGAATTTGTCTATAGTTTTTCAAAAAAAACAGAAGATTTGCACCTTCTGTTTTTTAAATTTTATCTGATTCCGTATTTTTCTATAATGTAATCCATATCCTTATCGCCTCTGCCCGAAAGATTAATAAGTATCGAACCTTTCCCCATTTCCTTTGCAAGCTTCATAGCATATGCAACAGCATGAGAGCTTTCAATCGCAGGAATTATACCTTCCATTCTTGATAAAGTAAAGAATGCATCAATAGTTTCATCATCTGATATTACATCATATTTTACTCTGCCCAAATCTCTTAAAAATGCGTGTTCAGGACCGCTTGAAGGATAATCAAGACCGCTTGCTACTGAATATACAGGGGCAGGCTCACCATTTTCATCTTTCAGCATGATGCTGTTGAATCCATGCATAATACCCTCTGTTCCGTATTTTAAGCTTGCGGCATGGTCACCCAAGTCTGTTCCTCTTCCCAAAGGCTCAACACCGTAAATATCAACAGGGTCATTCAAAAAGCCTGAGAATATGCCCATTGCATTTGACCCGCCGCCAACACAAGCAACAACCGCATCAGGAAGCTCACCTGTCATTCCCAGAAATTGTTCTCTTGCTTCAATTCCTACAACACTTTGGAAATCACGAACCATCATCGGGAATGGATGAGGGCCTAATACAGAACCAATACAATATATTGCCTCCTTATATTCCCTGCTGTATGCATCAAAAGCGGCATCAACTGCTTCTTTTAATGTGGCAAGACCATGAGTTACCTCAACTACATTTGCACCGAGAACCTTCATTCTTGCAACATTCGGAGCCTGTTTTTTAATATCTACAGAACCCATATAGATGTCACACTCTAATCCAAAATACGCCGCTGCTGTTGCCAAAGCAACGCCATGCTGTCCTGCTCCTGTTTCGGCAATAACCTTTTTCTTCCCCATATACTTTGCCAGAAGTGCCTCTCCCATACAGTGGTTAAGCTTATGTGCTCCTGTGTGGTTCAAGTCCTCACGCTTTACATAAAGCTGAACATTGCCAAGTGACCCTGATAATCTTTCAAGATAAGAGATAGGCGTAGGTCTGCCCTGAAATTCCTTACGGATTCTGCGAAGCTCACTTACAAATTTACTTGATTTACATATTGTATAATAAGCCTCTGTTATTTCTTCCATTGCTAGTTTTAAATCATCCGAAATATATGCTCCTCCATACTTCCCGAAAAAGCCTTTTGCATCAGGATAATCTTTTAAATATGTATTAAATTCAATTTCATTATATTTCATTTTTAATTCCTCCATAATATAAATATTTATCACTTATTTAAAATTCTTTTCCGCTACGCCATCGTTTTGTTAATATGAACATAAAAAAACCTCCTATGACTTCTGTCAAAGAGGTTAAACAAAAACGCCCTTGACAGAAATATCCCTATTCTGTCAAGGACGAATATATACAAAAATATTATCCGCGGTGCCACCTTGATTCACAGCATGACCTGTGCGCTTAGCAGAGTACCTGCATACTCCCGACTTCTTACGCGAGTCTTACGTCAGTGCATTTAACACTACCCTCGACAGACCATATTACTCAGAGAGCCTTTGTGGAACTCACACCATAATCCACTCGCTCTAAAAGACCTACTCTGCCTTTTTTCTGCCTCAACGGTTTATTGCTCTATTAAATTATAATTATTATAGCATTATATTTTTTATTTGTCAATACTTTTAAAAAAACTTTTTATACAATGTCAGTATGCCATCTGCTTCTGTGCCAGTGACCTCCGTCATAAATCCTAAGACCTATCGAGAATTTTAAGCTTTCTGTTCTTCTTAAAAGCTTAACAATGATTTCATTCTCACCTTCTTTTAAGTCTATCAAGGTAAAGTTATTATACGGTGTCCATAATCTTATCTCGTCCTTTTCAAGCACATCCTTGCCGTTAACAGTTAATCTGAAACCGTCAGTATTACCGATAACTGCCCATACCTGCTGAGCCTTAGGAGAGTTTATAGTTGTTTTTGCATAACAGCACATCTGACCTTCCAACGAAAGAGCTTCATCAACCTCGATAAAGTCTTCATATGAATTAACTGTACCTGCAGGTGTTTCCTTTGAAAAGTCTGTTATGTAATCTCTGTCAAGGAATACCTCACTGTTTACCATGCATACAAGGTCGGGAAGTACACAGCCCTCACCGTGCGGGCTTGGAAAATCAGGATTTATCGGCTGTTCAAGCTGGTCAAAGAAGGGACCGTAAATATCCCACCTTATCGGTGTTGTGCTTTCCTTTGCTGCTTTCAAGCCTTCTTCTGTGGGATATTCAAGCTTGAAGCCTTCAAAATCCTTTACCTTTCCCACAACAAACGGAGCATTTAACATTTCAATTTCATTATTCGGTGCTTTCATTGCAAGCTTTGCAGTTTCTGCCGCCAATTCCTTTATACTTTCAGATTCAAGAACTATATCAATACCGCATACGAAATAATCGTTAATTAAATCAGTTATTTCACTACCAAGCCCCTTATAACCTTTGATTATACCAACCACCGACGCCGCTGATGCACAAGTACAGTCTGTATCATAACCGCACTTTAATGCAATGTTTATTGTATCTCTCATATCACTCTTACCCCAAAGCAGAGCAATAAGAACAAATCCGAGATTCTGTACAACGTTTGTAAAATCAGGATGTGAATATTTATTAAGAACAGCTGTTCTTGCTTCTATCCACTCAGCACCATTATTGTACATATCAATTATCATTTCAAAGCATTTATGCAGCTTACTATCACTTGGGATATACTTCATTCCGATTTCAATAAGCTTATTCATATCAGCTTCAACAAATGCCATTGCCTCAATTATAGCTAAAAACTGCTCGGCATATACCGAATTTTCAGCATGGTCAAGAGTGGCGTCCATATACGCATACTGTGATGCAAGCTCAGGATTACCTACTGAAATCACACCCCATATTTCACTTCGTATAGGGCAACCCATACCTTCTTTAAAGAAACTGTTATTTACAATTCCCGAATACGGAGGCTTTATTCCTCTCATATAATTTTTAAGGAAATACCCATATTCAGAAAACGGATACCAGCACTTTTCAACCCATGCATCAGCAAGGTCGCATGAGTTTATTATCATGCCTTTTGTTTTTAAAACATCAATCCACAAAAGCTGTAAATCCAAATCGTCATTTGGTAAATCAGGGTTAAAAATCTCAGAAAAATCATTGACCTCAATCACCTTTTTTATACCCTCAACAGGTGCACCTGCTGCACCACCAAGACACTTGCCGTACCAACAGCCGTGAACCTTATCCAAAAATTCATTATAGTCTATTTTATACATTTTAATCCTCCCTGTGTTACATATTAAGCTTTCTGCAATCCTTTAATGCTTTTAACACTTCAATCTGAGCACAGTCAAAGCTTCCATCACGGAATATTGCAATATCTATTGATACCGCACCACCCTTTGCGTTGACTTTATCTACATAATCACGAAGCTCCTCACTTGTGTATTTGCTTCCTGTATTACCCCAGCCGGAATTACCGAAAAAGCCTCCGTTTTCATGCTCCTGTCCAAGGAACGAAAGTGTATGCCACTGTGCTCCGTCCGTAAAGCGGTCTTCCGGATACCATATAAAATGATTTTCTTCGCCTGCCGTATAATCATCGTGAATACTGTAACGGATTGGACCAGGTCTTGAAAATGCCTTCAATGCTTCTGCATTTCCGCTTTCTGCCTTATTAATCAGCTTTTGCATCTTTTTCCATGGAAGTGTTTCTCCGTCTACAAGATGTTCATACTCCGGATTATTACAATCCACCTGAAGCACTCCGTTATTAAATGCAACGACAGCATTTTCATTGCCCTTTCTTACTGCGTCTTTAAAGAATTTCAGTAAATCTTCATTAAAGCCCAAAAACGGATAACAGCCGTCAAACCACCAGCCCTTAACCTTATCGCCATATCTTACGGCATATTCTTCAAGCACCGAGCTCCATTTTTTTACAAACTCCTCTGTTACAATTTCGTTTGGTCTGTCATGATAACCAAAAATTCCGCCAACGTCTTTACTTTTATAAGGCCCGTCCGCCGGAAAATAAACCATAAGCGGAATACCGTATTTTGCAAGCTCATCTGATATTTCCATTATCAAATCACGCTCCGAGCAAGCCTCGCCCGGCTTTTTACCTGTGATTTTATTAAAGGTATCATTTGGAGCACACATAAATTCGTACCCTTGCATAAGAGTAAATACAGCATATCCTGTATTCAAATCACTCAATGTTTTTGCGTATTTTTGTACGTCAAAGCAGTTAACACATTCATTCCAGCTTATTTCAGGCTCAAAGCGACTTTTAAATCCGCACTCCTTTTCGTATGCCAGATAATGAGTAAATATTCCCCATTTGCCTTCCTTTAGCCACAATGTCTTATCCATAAACAATCACCTCTTACTTTGAAAATACATCATCCGCTTCTTTCAGATTATCAGCTGAATATGTAGCCTTAGGATTTGTCTTTGCATAGCCTACGGCAAGTACGTCCATTCCTGCATTTAAAGCCGCTTCAACACCTGCGTCCGCATCCTCAACAACCATACAGTCAGACGGTGCAATTCCAAGCTTCTCTGCCGCCTTTAAGAAAACATCAGGAGCAGGCTTTGAATTTTTAACATCATTTCCGTCAGCTATTGCATCAAACAATTCAGTTATTCCTGTTTGAGATAAAATCAGCTTTGTATTCTTGCTTGATGAACCAATCGCTACTTTAACTCCCTGAGCTTTTGCATTTTTAATAAAGTCCTCAGCACCCGGTAAAACCGCACCGTTATCAATAGCCTTTACTCTTTCTACATAATATCCGTTTTTGCGTGCCGCCATCTCTGTTTTTTCTTCTTTGGAATATTCCTTTTCTGCTCTTTCAAGAACAATTTCAAGACTTTCCATACGGCTTACGCCTCTTAATCTTTCGTTTATTGTACGGTCAAAATATATTCCCTCTTCATCTGCAAGCATTTTCCACGCTTCATAATGGCAGTTATCGGTTGATACAACAACACCGTCAAGGTCAAAAATTATTGCTTTATATTTCATAATTGTCACTCCTTTTACAGTACAGCAAATTCTGCTGCTTTCGATATTTCCATAATTTCATCATTATGCTTAACAATTATGCTGCCGTTTGGAATAAGCGTCATCTTATCACTGTCAAGCTTAACTTCAAAAGCAACTCCGTGCCATTTTAATCTGAACGATACACCATTCCACCACGGAAGCATTTTAGGATTGATTTTTATATAATCCTCACGCATTTCAATTCCGCATAAACCCCTTACAATGCTGTACCACGCACCTGCTGAGCAGCCTGCATGAACACCGTCGGAAGCACAATTATGAATGTCTGCCAAATCCATTTCCGCAGTCTGAAGGAAGTATTTATATCCCTTATAAAGCTGATTATTATCAAACGCACACACCGCATGAACAGGGAATGTCAATGATGATGAAGCCTCACACATAGCCTCATAATAATCCCAGTTACGCTCATATGTAAGCTTATCAAAGTCATTATGAACATACGCAAACAACACCATAACATCAGGCTGCTTTATAACCTGACTCTTGTGATACATTCCGCCTGCGTTCTTCATCTGGAAGCCACCGCCGCCTGTGCCTTCGCATTCCAATGTCTGACTTAAATTAAAATATCCGTCAAACTGAGGTATTAAGCCTCCCTTTTCCATAGGAAGATACAGCTTTTGTGCAACCTCACTCCATTGAGGATTAACGCCGAAGCCAAGCTTTTTACAGAGTCTTTCGGTACTGACAAGCAGATAATGAACAAGATAATTCGTGTACGCATCATTATTTACATACGGGTGATGCTCATCACAGCCGGTCACTTCATTTATAACATACTTACCGTCTGACAGTTCAACTCTCGATACCCAATAATCAGAAATTTCCGAAAGCATCTCAATGCCGTACTTTTTCATGAACTCTTCATCATTGGTTGCGGAATAATAATTCAGCACACCCCATGCAACGTCTGCCACAACATGATACTGCATATACGGATGCCTTACGTGCTTCCATACTTTTTCTTCTCCTGTTACAGATGAAATAAACGGATACCTTGCTCCCTTTCTGCCCTCAGAAAGTGCTATTTTTTTAGCCTCTGCAAGTCTGTCGTAACGGTAAATAAGCATATTCTTTACGCTCTCAACACCCGCATACATAAACACCGGACACTGATATACCTCGCAATCCCACCATACGTAATCATTATAGCCCTCGCCCGTAAGATTTTTTGCCGCAAGGCTGTGAACGCTGTCATTTCTTGGAATTGAAATTGCTGTATGATAGTTACAGAAGCGAAGCGATGTATCGGCTCTGTCATCGCCGTCTATAGTAATATCAAGCAATGAGAAGAATTTATCCCATTCTGTTCTATGCTCTTTAAATAATTTTGAATAATCTGTTTTATGTAAAAGCTCAATACCCTGTTCAATACTCTGTCCGTCCGTATCACGCGAAGTACAGATGAATATTTTCTTTTCAAAAGAATATGTCTTACCCTGTTGTGCCTTATATGAAATGCCTTGGGTTAGGAACTTGCCATCATTTATATTTTCACTTGAATTAAATCCGTTTACAATCCCAATATTAAACTCATGTGCATATTTACCCTTTGTTTTAAGCTTAAACTTTATTGTGTCGTCGGTAAAATCTGCATTTTCAAGCGTACACATTTTGCATCCGCCCGATTTTGTTCTTAAATCCGCCCCCGAAACAATTTTAATTTCTTTATTATGATTCTGCGGTGTTATATTTATTTTAATCGCATAAATATGGTCGTTTGCAAAGCTTGCAAAACGTTCAAACTCAAATACTGTTATATCTCCCTTTGAGTTTTCCCAAACGACATATCTTTTAAGGCAATCGTTTTCTATATCAAGAGTTCTTTCCCATTCTAAGATTTTACCCTCCCACGGATAGAAGGTCTCACCGTCGATTGAAATTCTTACAAGAAGAATATCCGCAAAATTTATAACGCCCTCCTGAAATTCCGCATCCTTTGCGGCGTCCTCATTAACGTAATATTTACGCATATACTCGTTATCTATTGTCAATGGCTGATTAAAAGGAATTTCATCAATCAAGCCACGTACAAATCCACCCTGTACGGATAATGTTGCGTTCTCTTCAAAGCTTCCTCTTATTCCCATATATCCGTTTGACGTAGTAAATAATGAACCGTATCGTGATTCATTCGCCATTATATATTCATTTTCTATCATTGTTGAATTTTTCATTTTCATCACCTGCTATTTTATACATTAAACAGGGATACCCGGCATAAAGCGGATACCCCTGTTCCGGTAAATTTACCTGATTTATTTAGCAAACATATCTCTTATCTTCTGAATGCTTGCTTCGCTTTCTGCGTCTATGATTTGCTCTGAAACCACAACGTATTTTCCGTCAACCCAGTAAACCTGCTTTGCCATCATTTCCGATACGGCTCTGACAGGAACAAGAGTTCTGTCGTTAAGTACAACAGGTGCAGCGTTCATTGTAAGCGGTTTGTCATTCATTATCGCTTCTGTACTGCCTATTGTCATTTCAATTTCATTACCTCTGTCATTAATTGAGATAACGCCGTCCTCATATTCAACTGTACAACCCATTGTTTCTGCAATAAATCTGATAGGTACAAATGTTCTGTCATTTATAATCTGAGGAACAACATTTACATTATCAATATCTATCTGCTTCTTCTGTGATGAGCTGTAAGCTATAGGATTGTTAATTTCAAGTACAAGTGCCTGAGCAATATCACCTGTGTTCTGTTCCTTATACTGCTCTGCGTTTGATGTCTTAGGCAAGCTTCTTGCAGCATCTATTGCAGCCATATCAGCCTGAACATCGGCACTTACTGCACTGTACGGAGGAATTGTTACTGTAGCTTCAAAATCACCGTCAAATGTCTTTGCAGGAGGATTTGCTATCGGCAAGCTTGTCCATGAACCTTCAAGAACCTTCTTTCCAAATCCCTCAAAAGGCTCTGAGCCGTTACCGTACTCCCATGTCTTTTTAAGCTTTAAGTTATCTATTGAAACTACCATTTCATCAGGTGTGTGGTTTATAAGCAATACTTCTTTAAGTGTGTTTTCATCACCAAAGCCATAACCCATAACGTTCTTAACGTCCTGAGTGAAGTTCTGTGTAAAGTAAAGCTTTGTCATTTCAGTTCCGCTAAGAGAGCTGTCTAAATCATAGAATACATCATTTCTGTCAAGGATTTCTCCTGCCTGCTTGAATACATAGTAGTTAGGAAGCTTATCATGGTTACTTCCCTGAACAATACCAAAGCCCTGTGAATCTATAGGCGAATGATAGCCCGCCATTGTAACAGTACCTGTCTTTATCATGTCAAAAAGTCTTTCAAGATGGTGCATTGCCTGACCGGGCAGCTTTAAGAAGTTCATTCTTGCTCTGTCTGTTAAGTCACTTTCCGTAAATACAGCTCCACCAAGTGAACCCCATTCTGTAACCCAGATTTCCTTTCCCGGAAACTGCATTGACTGATATAATAAGCCCTCATAAATTTCTTCACAAGAAGCTGCAAGGTGGTCAACAAGGTTTTTCTGTGTCATACCGTTTGTATTTGCCAACTCTGCATAAGCGTGAGGAATTACCGCATCATATACATCGGCATTCTGCGCAACGATTGAATTCCAGTTATAGATTCTTCCAACGAAGGTTTCCCCCCACATTGTACCGTTATCACCTTGCTTCATCTGGTTATTCGGGTCTGATACAATTCTCTTTTCCATTGCTCGCTCAATAACCATTACGCCGATTTTCACGTTATCGTCAACCGAACGTGCCGCATTTGCAACCTCACGGCATCTGTCCATATAATCCTGACAAGTCTTAAAGTGCTTCATGCCACCGCTATCATAATACTCATTACCAAGCTCAAGCATTATTGTTTTGTCGGTTACCTTTCTTATACGCTTTACAATTTCCTTAATATCATCATCTGTATGATATGTTATCTGCAGGTTTACAACTGCAGGAATATCAAGCACTTCAGGCATTTCGTACATATCTTCAATAAAGAAGCCGTTAAGTCCTGCTCCTGTTTTATAGTGTGAAGCTGAACTTTCATGCATATTACCCTCAAGAGGAAGCCACTGGTTACATTCGTGTCCTCCCGGACCTCTTGTACCTTTTATCTTTATATCACGGAACAGTTCAAGGTCTTTTTCGGTAACAAAGTCATTTGTAGTATGCTGTCTTCCCACCTGCTCCCAGTTACCACCCCAAAGAGTTTTGTTCATAGGCTGAACCATTCCGTCAACCTTGATATTTACGTTTCTGGTCTGCTTTTTGTACGCTTCTGTTACATTAACCGTACACTCAGCAACTGCATCACCTGTAGTAGCCTTTACTATTACCTTTGCAGTACCGACTGATAGTGCTTCAACGTTACGTCTTTTCATTGATGAACCGTTAAGTGTTAAAATTTTAGGATCGCTTACTTCAAATGTAAGACCCTTATCAGCTGAATTTGATGGCTGAATTGTGGCAAGAAGGTCAGCTCTTTCGCCTACTCTTAAATTCAAAACTGTATTTGCAAGCTTTATGCTTGTTGCCATTACTATACAGTTCACAACAGTCTTAGCCTTGTTTCCGCTTGCGTCTGTTGCTGTTACGTTTACAGTACCCGAAGCCTTTGCTTTCAGGTTACCCTCTGCGTCGATTTCTGCAAGCTCAGTATTGTCAACCTCATATGTAACAGCTGAGCCTGACTCATTTATAAGATTAAGCTTTTCTGTCTTTTCTACAGCTACGTCATAGTATGCCTTATCGAATGTGATAGGCGATTTTGTTTTACTTTCAAATTTGAAGCTGTGGAATGTAGCAGCAATGTTAAGTGATGATACACCGTAGTTACTGCCGTTTGCAAGGTTTGTGATTGTACCGATTTCAGTATATCTGTTATCGTCTGATGCCATCATATATACCTTTGCAGTTTCTTCATCTCTTTCAACCTTCAGCTTATATCTCTTGTCACTTTCCTGCTTGAACGCACCCAAGCTGTTTTCTGTCTCACCGTCTCTTAAGAAACTCACGCTTCCCTGCTTAACAAGCAGACTGAAGCCCCCAAGATAAATTCTTATCCATGTACCGCTTTTAAAGGTTCTTGAAATTTCCGTTGTAAAAACATATTTATCCCACTTTGCAAAGTTACCTTTTAAATATGCAGTAGGAACGTTTGAGCCTGATGTTACAATAGCTCCGTTTTTTAAACTTATAGCGGTTGATTCTGACAGCTTCCAGTTAAGAAGATTATTAAAATCCTCTTCATAGCCCACTGTGTATGATGCCGCCGATACCGGCAGCACCTGTACAAGTGACAGAATAATAACCAACGCCATAAGCATACTGATTAATTTACGTTTCATAGTTTTTTCCTTTCTGATTAATTCTGATAATTAAAGATAAACATTGTATTTGCTTCGTTATAACCTGTATGTGTTACAATAATTGAGCAATCATCGCCGTACATATCATATGTCTTAATATCGCTTGCACTGCCCATTTTTACTTCGTCATTTTCAAATACGAATATACCGTATTTGTTATTGAAGTTTGCAACCTTTACCTTTTCTATCAAATCACCCTTCTGAATTTCCGCACAGGTTCTTCTTTCAAGCTGATTATTACCGATATATACGTTTGAAACACTAAGGTTTCCGTCTGAATACTTGTATGCACCTGAGCACATATATCTTCTTGATACGTTAGTTTGTGCTTCACTCAGATATTGTTTACCTAAGTCTGTCAAATCGCGAAGTTCATTATCATAAATTCTCTGAATAGCATTTACACGGTCTGCTGAGTTCTTTCCGAACTGAATAATGTCACCTACTTTTATGTCCTTAATGTCAAGATTTGCACATTCGCAGTTATCAGCCAGGTATACAGTTTCGAGCTGCTTTTTCTTATAACCGTCTATTGCAGTTACTACGTCGTCACCATGCACAGCGGTATAAATCTTTGAAACGATGAATAATGATGCTGAATTCACATTTGTTTTATAGCTGTCTATCATTACTATTGCATCAAGACCTGCATCTGAATCCTCATCTGTTCCGTAAGGAAGCATTGTATATGAACCATCATTTGCAAAATATCCTCTGTCTTTAATCGCATATGATTCATCTGCACCTATCTGTAACGGTGACGGAACAAAGAATATCGGTGCATTACCCGGTACAATTACATTTGATAAAAATCCCGTAGCTGTTTTATACTGGAAGCTTGCACCTCTTGCCTTACTTGTGTCAACATCGTACATAAGTCTTAAGCCCTCAGGCTCATCCTCTGCTTCCTTATGCGCTGTATCAAACTTAACGATTTGTGTTTCGTCCTCATCAAGTGCGTATCTTACAAGCTGGAATACGTTGTTTTCAGGAAGCAAGCTTGCCCAGTCAGGATTAGCTGTTTTTTCCGCTGTTGTAACATGAGAAATAACATTCCCCTGCTGAAGTGCTGTAATAAGGTTTGCAAATTCATCAACCTTTACACTCTTACCGTCTATATTCACTCTGTCTGCAAGATTGAATTTAACGTGCTGACCCTTTGCATCATAGATAAGTGCTATAGCACCCATCTCTCCTTCGCCCTGAACAACCTTTTTTAAGATACCGAACTTGTATGAGTCAGCATTCACGTCAATAAGTATTACCTTACCGTTCTTATCCATTACTATGTATCCGTTAACGCCTGCTCTTACACCTTCAAGCGGGAATGAATTCTCTTTTGCACCCTTTGCATAATCCTTTGAAATTTCGTATTCTGTTCCGTCTACAACTATAGTTCCAAGAACACGGTCGCTGTTTGGAGTAAGTGAGAATGAGCTTATTTCACCCTCAACGCTGTTCTTTACTATCATCAGCTTCCAGTATTCGCCGTTCATACTCTTAACCTCGGCAATAGCATCCCATTCCTTCAAATCTTCAAGCGTTGCAGGATTACCGTCTTCATTTACAAATATTATATCTTCCCAATCCTCTTCAATGTCAAGGAATTTACCAAATTTATCTCTGATGATATAATTTGCTACATCCACCTGATCTACTACATAATAGTTATAATCCTCAACTATAAGTACATCATACTCAGATTTATTTTCCCAGCTTATAGCTGTCATCGAGCCATCTGCATTTTTGAATAAATCTGCTGTAAAGCCTGAATATTCAACACCGTTATAGATAACTGTTACGTCTTCCTTTAGCTGTAAAACTCTTTTTCTTGAGCCGTCATAATATCCGATTGAGTATGCAGTTGTTGATTCTGTAAGAATATCATCTGTTGAAAACTCAACAATCTTACAGTTTTTATCCGGCTTTAACCATACAAGCTCATCTCTGTCTTCAGTTGCTCTGTAATAATAATCAACCTTATAGCCGATATATCCGTCTGCAACATTATCAGCATCATAATACTGATAACCGTCAATTACTACACAGTTCAAGCCTGCCTTTGCTTTACCGAGCAATGAGGTATATTCATTACCTGTTACAGTACCTCTTGCTTTATATATATCAAAGTATACAGAAAGCAAGGTTTCGTCATCTGTCATTTCATATTGAACACCATTTGCACCATATGAAATTTTGATAAGTGGGTCTGCATCAAGAGCGTTATATATTATCGGAATAAGCTGTGATACTGTAAGAGCCTTTGTTGCATCGGCAACCTTTACTCCGTCAAACAGCTCACACTGTGAAGCCGCCTTCATATATCCGCCCGGATAACCGCCGTTTGTTTCAGCAATAGTCTTATAACCCATTACAGATGTTATGATTTTTATAGCTTCATTTACTGTTACATTATTATCTGCAACAAATGAACCGTCACCATAGCCCGAAATAATTCCAAGCTCATGCAAAAGACTTACTGCATTGTAGTGGTCCTCGCCTGCATCAACATCACTGTAAGCGGATTTGTCGTTTGCATAGCTGTCATAAACATCATTATACAGCTCTACTGCAAGCTTTGCAAATTCACCTCTTGTAATTGTTTTGTCTGATGAAATATCGTCCTGTGTTATGCCTGTAAGAACTCCTACCTTCTGCATAAAATCAAGCTTTTCCTTATCTGCATCACTAAGAACATATCCCTCTGTTTCTGTTACAGTTTCCGCAACTGTTTCTGTAGCCGTTTCTGCGGAAGGCGTTTCACCCTCCGCAAAAGCAGTAAACTGCAAAACTGAACAAATACTTAATAAAATAGCTAAAAACTTCTTCATACATTTATCTCCTCTCATATCACTTCTGCATTATTCTGTATAAAAGAACTGTCGCTTCTGCTCTTGTTGTACTCTTTAACGGTGCAAAGCTGTTATCGCCCGTACCGTTTACTATACCGTTTGCATACAATTTGCCAACAGCCTCTACCGCATAATCACTGATGCTTGAATAATCGCCGAGGCTTTCTGCATTACCGTCTTTCGAAAGTATATCAGCCTTGCCTAAATGCTCAATCAATCTGTAGATTATTGTTGCCATATCCTGACGTGTAAGACTTGCATTCGGCATAAACTCGTTGCTGCTGTTACCTTTTACAAGTCCTGCCGAAGCCACTGCCATTACACTGCTGTTATACCAGTCATTTGCATTTACGTCTGCAAAGCTTACATCACTGTCTGCTGCGATATTGAATGCTCCTGAAACAAGCTTTGCAAATTCGGCTCTTGTAATGTTTCTGTTAGGCTCAAACTTGCCTTCACTAACACCATTTACCTTACCCTGTTTATATAAGCTTACTATAGCTTCCCTTGCCCAGTCAACTGAATCAAGGTCCTTAAACGGATTTTCTGATGAAGAAGCAGGTGCTTTTGTAGGCTGAGGAGTTGTTACCGGTACGCTCGGTGCTATTATAACACTTCCGCCGCCTCCACCGCCACCTGACGGCTTTCTGTTGTTTTTCTTTTCTTCTTCCTCTTCTTCTTTATCAAGCTCTTTGATTCTTGCATCTATTGTTTTTTGAATTTCATCTACATCTGCAAAGCTTTTACCAACAAGAGCTATACATACAAGGTTTGCATCCTTCGTTTTATATTCTGTCAGGTTAAGTCCAAGTGCTTCACCGTATTTTTCTATTGCTTCGGCTGCATCAAGACGAGTTTCTGCTCCATTTATTGCCGAGATACCTTTTGCAATCTCAAAATCCTTTTTTAGCTCTGCAATAGTATAGTATGTGAAATCATCTGCACGAAGCTCAGTCATCTTCTTTGATATTGTCGATTTATTTGATATATAGTCTTTATTCGTTTCTTCAGCTTCCCCGTCTTCATTTTCTATAACTTCGCTTGTAATATCAATTATATCAGCAAAATCATAATTTTCAGTATCATCAAAAATTGTTATAATATCATCGTTTTCAGCAAGTGATACAGCCATAACTGACTTTGCTTTCTTTTCCAATGCTTTAAGCTCGTCTGTGGTTTCGCAAACAGTTCCGTCCATAAGCTCTGTTATTAAAGCCGCTGAAACAGACTTTTTGTCATCTGTATTATAGAATGCTGTATCTGTGAAGATTTCAAGCATATCCTCTGTTGCTTCGTCAGGCTTTGTATAGCTTTCCATCTTTAATTCATATGCACCTTCCTCAACAGCAGCTATAAGCTCTGAGAAATCCATCTTTAAGAAATCACCGTTTGCTTCACGGTATGCAATAACCTTTTTTGCAAGACTTTGCTTTCTTGATGCAAGTTTCTCACTGTCATCTGCAGCATTTGTAAAATATACATCCGTAAAGAATTCTACCCTTGTGCTTTCATCATTGAACGCATTGAATGCCTCAAGTGCTGTTACCATATCAGCTTCGGTATCAGCTAAATTTGCAGCATTTAGTGCAAGCTCTTTTTCGCCGTTGTTTGTTAAGAACGAAGTATCACTAACGTTTGATTCATATTCAACATCATTTACTGTATAAATTGCTGTTACAGATGACAAATCAACATCGTACTCTGTGCTGAAATCAAGCTGTTCAGGAAGCGTGAAGATAACCTTATCCGCTTCTGCACGTGCTGTACAATCATAGCTATCAGTACCGTCTGTGATTGATATTGTGTCGGGTGCGTTGGCTGTAATTGTATATGGCACAGGCAAACCACCGTCTGCTGACAAAACAGCAGTTATCTCTGTTCCCTCTCTTGCAATCTGCTCGCCATCAATTTCTGCTTTTGTTTCAGGCAGGAATACGTGCATTGATACAGGTTTGAACACATACTTTGTTGCTGCTGCATTTTGTTCTACTTTAAATCTATCAGTTCTGATACGTCCTGCAAGCTCATCATTTTCAAAGGTTCCCCATATATATTCGCTATCATCTGCATCAAGAGGTTTAATACCGTAAACAAACACTCCATCGATATAGCTTATATAGCCTTCAAAATCATCTAAGATTTCCATTCCGTGTGCTTGCGTTGTACCATTACACGTAATATTAGTAGCAGTTATTTCGATCGTTATTTTCTGACCACTGAGAATATACCATTCATCGTCATCTACCGTACCGCCTATATGTATTGACATTTTACCCTGACTTTCACTTCCGTTTTGTCCTTTAGGAATAAATCCAGTAAATGTATATACATATTCAGTAAGTGGATTTACATCTCCGTCTATCTTCAAAACCTGCTTAGAATAATTGTCATATATAGCATTTGTTTCTGTATAAACACCGTTTCTTATCACATAGCACGGTGAATACTTTGTATTCGCTGTGATATCAACCATTCCACTTGTGTCTGCCTTTGGCATTTCGCCATCTGCGTACACTGCCGAAGAAAGCGTAAGCAGTGCTGTCATTACCGATGCGGTAATTAAACTAATAATTTTTTTCATGTTTTATTTCTCCTTGTATTATATAATTATAGTTTAAATATCCACTTTTTAATGGATATATGCTATACTGTGTTTAGATACTGTGGATTAGTTCAATCCTCCTACCACTTGATGGTTTCAAAAAGGCTCTAACCACAGTCTCTTTGTACA
>JAZSPM010000079.1:0-5495 GCA_045537455.1 Candidatus Ornithomonoglobus sp.
ACACTCCGTATATCGCATACTGTGCAAATGTGAATGCAAGCACGGGAGCTTCTCTTGAAATGGAACAGAGCGGCGAGGGTGCAATTGAATATTATATGGAATCTGACTGCAACGGATTTGATTTGCGTTCAGAGGTAGAGCCTGTTGACGGACAGACTTCTCGCTCTGTTATGGTATATGAGCCGACAAAAGACGGATTGGTTGATGTGGAATGGTCGGTGGGCAGACATTGGTCAGATGAAGCGTCTTTTGATATAACCAGGGGAAGATACAGCATTAAAAACAACTGCTCTGAAATTGTTGACTGTTCAAACGGAAGTACCATTATAACATTTATAGACAAAGCTACAGGGAAGCTGATTGACGTTCCCGAAAACTCATCATTTCTGAAAAGTACCATACCACAAAGTCCGGATGAGCCTTTGCTCGATGAGCTTTTTCCGATTGACTCCAATCCCTGCGTTATTGATTCAATCAGAGCCTATGATCCCAATTGCAGTTATTCATTCGATATAAGAACGGAAGACGGCTACTATGATTTTGAAGGATTTGAAGTCACAGCCGAAAAAGAAAAACACATTAATGTAAACTGCTATCTGAACTACAAAAGCTATCCCGATCCGATTCTTCCCGACGGTGCAACAAGAGTTATTATATATGACAAGGATACGGGAGAGTTAATTCCAGATGAAGTTTTAAAGTATCACGAATTCACATTTGGTACGAGTATCGGTATAAAAAATCCCGAAGTGCCCGGAGACTGGATGTATACAAGTCCGTTTTATACAGTAAATTCCAATAATTATATTTTAAAAAACGATCAGTTAGCACATTATCACAAATATGCTGATTCATTTTCCTTTACAACCGAAGTTAAGCCTGAGGTCACCTATTACAGCAATGAATCAATGGATCTTATATTCAGAATAAAGATTAATGTTTCGGGCGATATAAACGGCGACGATGCTTTCAGCGTTGCAGATGTAGTAACATTACAGAAGTGGCTTCTCGGAGCAGCTGACGTTGAAATCTGGAATGGTGCTGAGGCTGATTATTATCTTGACGGCAAGCTTGATGTATTTGATTTATGCCTGATGAAAAAGGAATATGTGAAACATATACAGAGTCATGGTGTCCCTTATGCAGTCAGTGTAACTCAGACAGGCGGTTATATGGGAGATATTAATGAATTGATGATATACAGAGAAATTGATGAATATAAGCTGTATTATATCAGAAAAAGAATAGATAGCGAACCTATTATTGTTAATATAACAAAAGAAGATTATCTTGAAGTGATGGGACTGGATTACGATAGTTATTTCATTGAAGAAGATACCGGTTTACAGATGTTTGATGGATATTATTTTAGTACTACGGTCACATATTCCACTGGTAAAACAGAAACAATCACAAACAGAACGTCCACCATTGTTAATATAGATGAATTACTGAAAAAATATATAAATATATAGGAACCTTCTAAAGGAACTTCTGAATTTAAAAGGGAACGTAAAAAACTCCACAAAAACACAATATCTTTCAAAAATAGCCACACAGAAACAGTGATTCTACGTTGTTTTTCTGTGTGGCTATTTCTTTTTATTCGTGTGCATTCGATATTAAAAATACTTTCCAGAAGGAAATTCATTTATTTTACCAAGTAAAAATTCTTGTAAAATTACAGCATCTGCTATACTTATTTTACCATCGCCATTTGTATCAGCTGCGGCTTTTTTTTTATCAGCAATGGGTAGATCTAAAATTATCTTACGCATAACAATAAAATCATATACATCAATTGACATATCAGCAAATACATCTCCAACGAGGGGACGCTGTGCAGATATATCTTCTTTTTCTGTATAATAATATTCAGGTTCATCGACTTCCTTGAAGTTTACACGAAAATAATCCATCGAGCCATTCATTTCATCAGCAAGAAGATAAAGTGCATCCTCGGATATAAAATCAACAGGTTCTGTTGAAAAATAATCCGAAATCGTTTTTTTCTCGCTGCCAGAATTTATTGTAAGTTTAGCTTTACCATCAGAAATTACAACATTGACAGTAAACCATTCTCCAACTTTATAGCAATTTTCAAGAACAACAGATTCATCATTTCCTTTAAGAGTGATGTTTCCATTCTCAGCTGTAAGTGTAAGTTTTTTATCAGAAGTTCCAAAACGGAATATCTCATTTTTACCATTGTCACGGAGGAGAATAGCCGTCTGATAATTTGCATTATGAAGTGCAGCATATGAACTGTCAGTTATGAGATACTGATTGCCATTAAAAGTAAGCACACCTTTTCCGCTTGTTTTTTTATCATTCCAAATTGGTGCATTTACAGCAATGCCATAGGTAGATGTATAAGTGTCAGATGCTATCATAGAACTATCTGTGTTAAATTCCAAACCTGCATACTGACCGTCAGTATATGGTCGGCTGTTTACATACTTATCAGGACTTGTCCAGCCATATACCGAGCCTGCATTTATTGTTCTGCTTGAATCGTCATAATAATCTCCGTCGGGCATTGCTTGTCCTGTTGCCGTACCTTTTACCATGCAAAATGCAGCACCTTTTACTGTTGCATTTGCATTTACTATATAATTATCATAGACAAGACCGCTTTCAATTACTCTGCCATTTTCTGATACAACTGCATTTCCCATAACCCCTGCATTATCTGCAATTATAGCATTATCCATAATCTTTGCTCTTTCAGCTACTACAGCATGACCTGTAACAACAGCATTGCCTGATATTTCAGCGTTACCTGTGACAGTTGCGTATCCATCAATTACAGCATTTTCACTGACTCTTGCATATCCCAATACTTTTGCATTTTTTCCTACATACGCTGTAGAATCTACCTTAGCTGTGGCAGCTACAAATCCACCACCATTAGGATGAAATACACCTTGCGTCATTCTGCTGTCAGGCTGTGTATGACGTATTTGTGCTCCATTTATTTCAACTGCATAAGGGTAACGTGTCTTGCTCATAAAAGGGCGATTATTCTCATCAAACTCACCCTCGGCATAAGCCCATGGAACACCATTCAATTGAAATGTATCCGAATCCGGAGTTGCTGTTACTACTATATACGCCTCTTTGTCTGTTGTACTGTCGTATTTTACAGAAATAGTTTCTTCTGCTTTGAAAAGGTCTGAATATCTTGTTTTTCCTTCTTTTGACTCAATTACAATACAAGCTCTCCAGTCTGCACCTTTTACATTGGTCAATGCATTAAGGGTTACAGAAATATCACCGTTTTTCGCTTCCAATGGGATAATATTAACACCAAATTGCTGAGGTGCTCTTTCTGTAGGAACGATATAATAGTTTTCTTTTTTACTGCTTTTGTCAGGAATAGTGAAGATTTCTCCCCAGTTCCATTCTCCACGCTGCAAAAGCTGATTTTGTCTTGCTTGATAATTTTCTTTTTTCTTTAAATCCAAAGTAGCAAGACGTTTTGCATAATGCCCAAGAGTTTCTTTTAAATCTGCCCCGGAAACTCGTTCTATTTCAAGATAAGGATATTCGTCACGTTTTCCCTGCTGCATAAGTTTTTTCATAAAATCCTTGCCATAGCCAGGCAAATTATCAGGATTTTCTGTCAGATACTGAAGAAATGCCCAAGATGCATAGTTATCTCGTCCAAGGATAGGTGTAAAACATAAGTTTTTCATATATGTTTCAAAATAGTCGGTACCACTTGCAAGGTCAGTAACCCAGGGCTGATAATAATCTGAATATAAAAACTGCTCACGATACCAATTGGCAATTGCTTCCCACCATGCTTGTACGTATTTATTTTCATTCCATCCAAGCTGATGTGCAGTAACAACATGTCCGAATTCATGGGGAAGTACCCAGGATGGATTAGGAGTGTTGTTCATCGCTCCAACACAACAAAACATGAAAGCATAACCTTGGCTATCATATCCCATATATGCCCAATCATCAGTGAAGGGAGTAAGACCTGTACCTGATATATAGAAATTTACCTTATACTTATTTCCATCACGCAATGATAGATTAACCGACTGTGTAGGAGGTTCCATTGAAAGCTCATTCATATATACATTCCAGCACGCTTCAAGGTGCTTGGCGTTTTCTTCAAGAAATTCTTTTGTTATCTTTGCAGAGTCGGTACCGGTTTTGCCCCATATAAACTGAAAATGCTCTGATTCCCAACGATTTACATCCTCGTTGGCACACCATATATCCCTTGTCATCAAATTTTCTTCTGCATTGGCTGTAAAAGAAATTTCAGGCATTTCATATTTCGTAAATGGTACAGAACATAACCCCATTGCAGAAGCTAAAATAAACGCTGTTGTTTTTTTGAAAACGGATTTCATGATAAACCTCCTTATTTAATTTCAGATATAGCTACCTACATTATATCATTCAATCCTATCAAAGTCAAATGAATTTAGATTTAATAAATTAAGACTAAATAGCTATAATCAGCATAATTTTCAACTAAATCTTGCAATAAAAAAGCTGATGTGATATAATTGATATAGTTGAAATAGAAAAATACCAATCAGGAGGTAAAATATGTCGCAGAATGTAATGATAACAGGAGCAGGAAAAGCGGTAGGGCTTGGCTTCAACATGGTTCTCCGCTATCTTGAAGCAGGGGATAACGTAGTTGCTACAGTAAGAAAGCCCTGTGCAGAACTTGAAGAATTAAAAACAAAATACGGAAATAAGCTGACAATACTTATTATGGATATAGGAAGTACGGAGTCGGTACAGGCAGCAGCGGAGGAGCTTTCAAAAACGTTATCACACCTTGATTTGTTGATAAATAACGCAGTTTCAGTATCTCCTGACTGTGACATGGGATTTTTTGACGCAAATCTTGATTATATCGCTCAAACAGTTGACATTACAGCAGTAGGAGCAATGCGAGTTATAAAAGCCTTTTATCCATTGCTTAAAAAGAGTGAAATTACAGCGTTGATTATGAATATATCATCGGAAGCAGGCAGTATATCAAAATGCTATCGTACCAATCTTATTGACTATGGAATGGCTAAAGCTGCTTTGAATATGGCAACTATGAACCTTGTAAATACTTTTAAGGGCGATAAATCAATCAATATCTTCTGCGTTCATCCCGGTTGGATTCGAACTGACGGAAAGCCTGATAATCCTGCTCCGTTATCCTCCTATGAGGCAGCTGAAATATTGAGATTGCTGTTTGAAAAGAAACGTAATGATTTTGACGGACATAGATTTATTACAAATCTTGATGAAGATTATCCGTTCTAAAGCGATTTGTGCATATATCAAAGCATAAATAAGGAGAAGTAATGAAAACAAAGCCTAAAGATTTGAAAAAACGTACTGTTTTACTCAGAAAAAGGCTATCTCCTGAACTTGAAAAGATAATTATAGCGTTGGAACTTGCCGAAGCGGCAGATGATCCTGCATGGGCTGAGTTGGCTGTTTTAGTTCTGAACGATATGAAA
>JAZSPM010000163.1:0-40537 GCA_045537455.1 Candidatus Ornithomonoglobus sp.
TGGAGGGCGCCCTTGACATGCTCGCATTTTTATGTTATATTGTAGCTGAGGGATAAAATCCTGAAATGTGGATTTTACCCCTCAAAAAAACTTAGATTATATTATCATTTTGGAGTTTACACAAAATCAGGGACATCCCCATAGCTAAGGCAGAAAAGCCAAAATGTGGCTGTTCCTGCCCTAAAAATCGAATATTTTATCATAGAAAAATTGAATTTACAGAAAAAATCTCACACACCCCTTGAATCACAGCCTTTTTATTTCACGCCTTCATTATTTCTTCTCTTCTTTTTTGGTAAGCAGATAATATTCCAGATCCTTGTATTCTTTTAAGATTCCGTCGTTAATATCCTCATTATTGTACCATTTGCCGTTTTTGTCATAATGACCGAGTGCATTAATTGCAGGAACTTCTGCTCTTACCTTATCAGTAAATTTTGCAATACTGCTCTTTGGCAAGCCTGCTGTCTCGAATAGCAGACTTTGCAGATAGTTTGTACTTGTTACAATATTTTCTTTTTCCTCTATATCATAATTTGCCCATATGATAAACGGAACAGTGTAACGTTTTAATAGCTCCTCACCCTTGACTTCTTCAAGCTTTTTGCCGTACAGCTCCTCGTAAAACTCTTGCTCGATTCCCGGAAGATGGTCACCGAACATCAGTATAACTGTAGGCTCGTCCCATACAGAGAACCAGTTTATAAGCTCCTCAAAGGCTATATCACTTTCTCTTACAAGTGACAAATACTGTTCGGCTTCAGTGTAATCGCCCTTCATATCAAGAATATTTACTGTATTCTTCCAACCGCCAAGATAATATTTATATCCGCCATGATTCTGCATTGTAATGTTGAATATAAACATCGGCTTGTTTTTCTTTTTCTTCTGGAACTGATTAATAGCCGCACTGTATGAGGTTCTGTCACTCATATAACAGCGTATATACTCAAACTGATTTCTGTTCTGATAATCACCCATATTATCCATACTGATAAAATTATCAAAGCCCATAAGTCCGTAAACCTTTTCGCGGTTCCAACCTCTTGCATAATAAGGATGGAGAGCAATGTTTTCATATCCGAAGCTTTTCAGATGATTACATATGGAGTTTGGCTGAGGATTTCGCAGATACTGTAAATACGGTGAGCTTCCGCCTGGCAGTAAGCCCATTGTCATACCTGTCAAAAATTCAAATTCCGAGTTACATGTATATCCGCCGAAAGGAGATACAAGAAGATTTCCCCGTACTGTGTTTTCCTTTAGTGTTCTGATATACGGCATGTAATCAATGTCTGTTTTAAAATCACCCAAAACACTCAAATCTGAAAGACTTTCATTCATAACAACAAGAATGTTAGGTGTTTTCTTGGCAGGCTCTTTATTTGAATTTGAAGCAAGAATTGCTTCTGTTTCAGATACGTTGTAATTATCAGGCTTTTGAAGAGTCAAACGTCTGAAATTTACGTAAAAGCTCAGTGCTATGCCGTGGGTATTGTTTGCATGGTACTGGTCAAAAAAGTCCATGTTTATTTTGTCGAAATCAACTGTTCCTGCAGAAATTACAGCGGCAAGAATCAATGCCGTACATGCTGACGGACAGATGATATTCTTATATCTGAAATTCAGCTTATATGAAAATTTCCATACAAATACAATGAAAAATACCGTAAGCACGCTTGCTATAATTATCGGCGAGCGAAGCTGAAAGGTGTATTGACTTGCTACGTTAATTGCTGTTCCTATCGCAAGGAAATCACCCGGAATAAGCGGCGTTCCTCTTAGTATCTGTACAATGAAGCCCGATAATGTAAAAAGATAAGTTACGGCAACCGTTATAATTGGTGCCCAGCGTATACTTCGGGTTATTCCGAAGAACAAAGCAAGTATAACTGCATATATTAAAATATTCAAAAAGTAAATTCCTAATGAAAATTCAGCTATTCCTGCAAAGACTATTGAAATCTGCATACACAGGAATGGTGTCAGCAACATTGAGGCGATTCCTGCCGATTTTTTTACAACAGGACTGAAATTTACTTTAAGAGATATTAAGCCCCATATACCAAGAACCATGACGTATGACATTATATAGTCGAATGTCCTGAATTCATCACCCTCCATAAAAAGAGGTGTGTTTACGCTTATGAAAGTCCACAGTGCCAGAGTGATTACACTTGCAACTGCAATTTTCCAAATTTTATTAAAAGATACCATTTTACACTCCAAAACAAATAATTTATTTTATCATAATATCCGTAGATATAGCAAACTGTATAATTATAGGTTAAAAAATACTGATGCAATGTTAAAATATATCAGTATGGAAACAGCGTCAACAATAGTGGTTATCAGTGGAGACGCCATGATTGCAGGGTCAAGTCTGCATTTTTTTGCAAGCATCGGAAGCATACATCCGATTGCTTCTGCTACAATGATTGTTCCTATAATTGATAACGAAACTACAAGCGCAAGCGTGGGATTATCATATGCTACCCATATTCGGATTCCGTTTACGAGTGCAAGTGTTGAGCTTAGTATAAGTGAAATCCTGAACTCAGTCCACAAAACCTTGAAAAAGTCCTTTAGCTTGATTTCGTCAATAGACATTCCTCGTATTATCATTGTAGAGCTTTGAGCTCCACAGTTTCCGCCCGTACCCATAAGCATCGGGATAAATGATACAAGTATGGGCATTGCACCGAATGCATTTTCGTAATTACTTATAATTGCACCCGTAAGAGCGGCACCGAGCATAAGTATTAAAAGCCACAGTATACGGTTGCGTGCGTGCTTTACATCTGATGTTTTAAAATAACTGTCCTCAGTCGGTGACATAGCCGCCATTATTTCAAGGTCCTCAGTAGTCTCCTCCTGAATAACGTCGATAGCGTCATCAAATGTAACGATTCCTACAAGCCTTATTTCATCGTCTACAACGGGCATTGATACAAAGTCATACTTTGTCATCATCTTTGCCACATCTTCTTTATCGTCCATTGTATTAACGCATATTGGTGTGGTTTCCATTATGTTTTTGATAATGGCGTTTTCATCCGAAATAAGCAGTGTTTTGACTGACAAATAACCTAAAAGATAACGATTATCGTCTGTAACATAACACGTATAAACCGTTTCCTTTTCTGTAATTGTACGCCGTATACGTTTTATTGCTTCCTGAATTGTCATATCAGGTCTAAGAGTAATATATTCGGTCGTCATAAGACTTCCTGCGCTGTCCTCGGGATATTTTAAGATTTCGTTTATCATCTGACGTTTTTCAGGATTGGTATTCTGTAAAATACGTGTTACTACGTTTGCAGGCATCTCATCAATCAAGTCAGCTGCATCGTCAACGTATAATTCATCAATAACTGCTTTTAGCTCGCTGTCTGAAAATCCATGAATTAAAAGCTCCTGTGCTTCAGATTCCATAAGAACAAAAGCATCCGCTGCTAAATTTTTAGGTAACAGTCTGAATAATACAGGAAGTGCATCTTCCGTAAGTTCCGCAAATAATTCTGCAATGTCGGCTTCGTTTAGTGTAGAAAGAATATCCTTAAGGGTACGGTATTTTTTAGCATCATATAAAAGCTGCATTGTTTTTTTCATTAATTCTGCCATAATAATACCCCCTTAAAAATAATTAACCATTATATAGTATACTCCAATTTTTCCGACTTGTCAAATTTATTTTTAAAACCTTGCTTTTAAATAATACTAAATTTGACATATTTGTGAAACACAACAAAAAACATTACAAAAAAATTACAAAATATTGACTATTATTACATGATGACAAAATTAAAAAAATGATTTATAATAGATATAATAGAATAATTATGAAGGGGACTACGGATATGAAGAAAATTTTGTCAGTGTTAATGTCAGTGGGCATTATTATAAGCACTGCGGCGTGCGGAGACAAAACAACAAAATCACCTAATGACTTTACTTTAGTTAATAATCTGGGAACAACATTGTCTGAGGTATATGTTTCAGAAAGTACAAGCGATGACTGGGGACAGAATATATTGGGGACAACAGCGTTGGAGAATGAGAAAAAGCTTGACCTTTCGTTTTCTGGAGCACCTACGGCAACAAGTGTTTTTGATGTAGCGGTACTGACATCGGCAGGTACGGAATATCAGTTTAAAGCAATAGATTTAAACACTGCAAATGTAGTAACGCTTGAGGTACAGAACGGTTCGCCTGTAGCTTCGGTACAGTAGAAATGAGAGAGTCTTGAATGGCTCTCTTTTTTGTGCAAATTCTGATAAAATATAGAGGTAATTATATACAAAAAATATAATATAAAATCTATTAAAAATCTATTGCAAAGAAAAGCTTGATATGGTATAATAAACTTTGACGACTTTTGCGTTAAAATCGTTTTTTATATAAAAATAATTAAGATTGGAGACATAAATAATGAAAAAAATAAAAATAATAGCATTATCATTGGCAGTTGCAATTACAGGAGCTTGTGCTGCAGGCTGCGGAAGTAAGGAAGAAGCAGAGAACACTCTACATATTTATAACTGGGCTGAATATATTCCTCAGGAGGTATATGATAAGTTTGAAGCAGAAACAGGTATCAAGGTTGTGGAGTCTACTTTTTCATCAAATGAAGAAATGCTTGCAAAGCTTACGGCAGGAGGAACAAGTCAGTATGATATTATAACTGCAAGTAACTATGTCATTCCTGCAATGCAGGCTCAGGGACTTATAAAGGAATTAAATACACAAAATATTCCTAATTTTGCTAATTTATATAATGTATACAAAGGCATGGAATTTGATAAGGAAAATAAATGGAGTGTACCGTATATGGCAACTATGACGGTTGTTGCGGTTAACGGTAAAAAGTGTGAGGAAATGGGAGTTGAGATTAAGAGTCTTAACGACCTTACAAGCGAAAAGCTTGAACAGAGTCTTGTTGCGGTTGATGACTGCCGTGAGCTTGTAGGCATAGCTTTAAAGGCTGAGGGCAAAGACCCTGATGCAAAGGACGAGGCTACAATTAAGAGTGTTGAGCCATGGCTTGGTAAATTGAGTAAAAATATAAAAATATATGACAGTGATACGGCTTTTTCATCGCTTGCGGTAAATGATGTTGCGGCGGGTATTGTATATAATATGGATGCGGCACTTGCGATTGACGAAAATCCTGATATTGAGGTTGTATATACAGAGGAGCCATGCTCGTTATCAGTAGATAATTTTGTAATCACATCAAGCTCTCAGAAGCAAACAGAAGCAGAGCAGTTTATAAACTTCATACATGAGCCTGAGAATTATAAATTATGTCTTGAAGCATATCCTGCACTTGCAATGAACGAAGCAGGCTTTGAGCTTATGAGTGATGAATATAAGAGCAATGAGGGTGCAAATCCTGATAAGGCAGAGGTTGAAAGAGCACACCTTATTGATGATGTTGGTGAAGCAGCTGCATATTATGATGCATCGTATTCAACAATGAAACAGTGATAATTGTGAAAGGAGTTAATTTATGAAGAAGATAGAAATAATTACGAGACCTGATAAGCTTGATATAATAAAGCGTGTTCTTGCAAAGAATGAGTATTCGGGAATGACGGTTACTGCGGCAATGGGCTGCGGAAGACAGAGAGTATCGGCACAGGATTTTGAACAGTTAAATGAAGAACTGAATCTTGTACCAAAGATCTATGTAATGACAGTCGTATGGGATGAGGACCTGGAAGAAATCATTTGTGAGCTTCAGGAAAACCTGACAACAGGAAGCGTTGGCGACGGAAAAATGTTTATATCAAATATCGAGGACGTTGTAAGAATAAGAAACGGCGAACGCGGTGAAAAAATACTCTAATACGAAAGGGGTACGTCGATGGAAAATAATATTGTCGTAAAACTTGTAGATGTAGAAAAGAACTACGGCGATAATCGTATAGTAAAAAAGATAAATCTTGATGTCCGTGAAGGTGAGTTTTTAACACTTTTAGGGCCGTCAGGCTGCGGAAAAACCACAACGCTACGTATGATAGCGGGAT
Organism: Candidatus Ornithomonoglobus sp.; assembly: GCA_045537455.1. GTDB lineage: Bacteria > Bacillota > Clostridia > UBA1381 > UBA1381 > Ornithomonoglobus_A. The sequence goes on from JAZSPM010000163.1 coordinate 6,033, forward strand.
TTGAAACCGTAACAGACGGTACAATCCTTATGCAAGGCGAGGATGTAAAGAATAAAAAGCCAAACGAGCGTGATGTTAATACAGTGTTTCAGAATTATGCACTGTTTCCGCATATGAATGTAAAGAATAATATAAGCTTCGGTCTTGTAGAAAAAAAGATGTCGAAGTCTGAAATAAATCAAAGAGTAAGCGAAATGTTAAAGCTTGTACGTCTTGAGGGTATGGAGCATAGAATGCCGTCTCAGCTTTCAGGCGGACAAAAACAAAGAGTTGCAATAGCAAGAGCACTTGTAAACAGACCTAAGGTTCTTCTTCTTGATGAGCCTTTGGGAGCATTGGATTTAAAGCTCAGAAAACAGATGCAGTCTGAATTAAAGCACCTTCAGCAAAAGCTTGGCATTACGTTTATTTATGTTACGCATGACCAGGAGGAAGCACTTACAATGAGTGACAGAATTGCGGTTATGAATGACGGAGTTATAGAACAGATTGGAACTCCTAAGGAAGTATATGATACACCTAAAACAAAGTTTGTTGCTGATTTTATAGGTGAGTCCAATATAATTGAAGGATATTCACAAAGCTGTGAGGACGGGCTTATGCGTATAATTTTTGAGTCCGGAAAAGCAGTCGTGCATGATAAAGGCATTGATGTTGATGAAATGCTTTATATTTGTATACGTCCTGAAAATTTGCGTGTTACACGTGAGAGTGTAAAGGGCTTCTCAATAAGAGGAAGAATAAAGGAGCATATATTTACGGGTGCATCAACAAAAATTATAATTGAACTGCTTAACGGTCAGGAGCTGAAAGCGGCAAGAACGCCTGACTCAGAGCTGTTTGAAATAGGCGAGAGAGTTAATGTTTCATGGGCTCCGGAAAGAGCAGCTGTTCTTCATACTACTGAGGACAGGCTCTATGACGTTATTGAGAATAACTCGGCATCAGAGATGTTCAGGAGCTTCATGAGGGAGGACGTCAACGATGCAGAGGAAGAATAATATTGCACGGAATGTAATGATAATGCCGACAATTCTGTGGATGCTTATATTTTTGCTGGCACCTCTTGTAATAGTTGTCGGTATCAGCTTTATGTCAAAAAATGCTCATGGAGGAGTAAATCTTCCTTTAACGGCTGAGGCATATAAGGATATGGTAAACAGCGATTATTTAAAGATTTTTGTGCGTTCAATATGGCTTGCGGTAAAAACTACAATTATTTGTCTTATAATGGGTTATCCGCTTGCGGCTATAATTGCAAAATCGTCAAAAAAAGTAAAGCCTGTGCTTGTGCTGATGATTATGCTTCCGTTCTGGATAAATTCAATGATACGTCTTTACGGATGGATGACACTGCTAAGAACAGAAGGTATAATAAATAATCTGTTAATTATGCTCGGCATTATAGACGAGCCTCTTTCGATGCTGTATACGGACGGAGCAGTAGTTCTTGGAATGGTTTATGAGCTGCTTCCGTTTGCAATACTTCCGTTGTATAATTCTATTGAAAAGATAGAGCCGTCATTGCTTGAAGCGGCTTGTGATTTGGGTGCACCTAAATACAGAAGCTTTATACGTGTAACGCTTCCGCTTACAATGCCCGGTATTTTTGCGGGTTCAATACAGACCTTTATACCGGCACTCGGATTGTTCTATGTTTCAGATATGCTTGGCGGAGGAAGCAGTATGTATTTGGGTAATCTGATAAAGAATCAGTTCCTTTCAGCAAGAAACTGGCCTTTGGGAGCTTCATTGTCGCTGTTACTGATTGTGATTACGATAGTTTTGATGCGTCTTTACACAAGAGTCGGCAAGCTTGAGGACATAGCATAGGGAGGTATAAAATCGCCCATCTTACCACTTTTTGCTCGGGGCGGTATGTTTATACAGCACCACTCGCTACAAAGTGGCAACCTGAACGATTTTATGTTTGTGTATGAGGAGTTGATTATAGTAATGAAAAAAAGAAAAAATCCTGAGTTTAAGCCTCTTTCGATGCTTTATGCGTGTCTTATATATGCATTTTTGTACATACCTATTATTGTAGTAATAATATATTCATTCAATACATCAAAGCGAAACATTACATTTGAGGGCTTTACTCTTGACTGGTATGCTAAGATGATAAATAACGAGCAGCTTATGCAGGCGTTTTATAATACAATAATCGTTGCATTAGTAAGTACGGCTATATCTGTAGTAATCGGGACACTTTGTGCAGTGGGGTTATATAAATTTGAGTTTAAGCTAAAGCAATTAATATCCGATGCACTGTATATACCTATAGTAATACCTGAGCTTGTGATGGGTATAGGCTTGCTTATGTTCTTTTCTATGCTTGATATGCCAATGAATATGGGAACCCTGATTATATCTCATGTGACGTTTTCTATGCCGTTCGTTGTTATAACGGTAAGGGCAAGAATTGCAGGCTTCGATAAATCCATAGAAGAAGCGGCAAAGGATTTGGGTGCAAATGAGTTCAGAACCTTTATGAGGGTAACTCTTCCTATGATAGCACCGGGTGTAATATCTGGAGGAATGCTTGCTCTCACAATGTCGCTTGACGACGTAGTTGTAAGCTATTTTACAGCAGGGCCTGACAGTCAGACGTTACCGCTTAAAATCTTAGGAATGGTCAAAAAGGGAGTTTCTCCTGATGTAAATGCATTGTCAACGCTTATGATAATCGGAACGGTAGCAGTGATGATAATCTCGCAAATTATACAGAATAAAATGGAAAGCAAGCATGAATAACGGAGTTTTTATTATGAGTAATTACATATCACCAAAATGCGATTTTTGTAAATCGGGAATATATGAGTTTAAAAAAGATATTGCTGTAAATGAATCAGATATATTTAAAATAAATATATTTGCTGTTACAAGATATATCTTGTATATCAATGATGAATATATCTGCGAAGGTCCGTGCAGAGGCTCGGAGGAAATCCGTTACTACGATACTGTTGAAACCGATAAAATGAGAATCGGACAAAACAGTATAAAGGTAGTGGTTATGCACGTTGCCGAAAAGAGAAAATTCTCATCTGCATTTAAGGAGAAAAAACCTGTGCTTTTGTTTGAGGCTATAGGCAACGGTGAAAAATTCTCTTCCGATACTACATGGGAATGCACTCATAATAAAGCACATACTTTTTCGTATTTTTGGTACGTTGCCCCAAATGAGCATATAACAGGTAACGATGTTGAAAAGCTTGAGCTTGAAAAATTGGGTAGCTTTGATTTTGGGAACGGTTATTTTGAACCTTATGGAATAGTTAATAATTATTATCTTAAATCCCGTCCGATACCCATGATTTATCCGGGTGATTGTGTTGAACTTAAAGAAATAAAAAGAGGAGACGGCTTTGTTGAACTTGATGCAGGCGAATACACAACAGCAAAGCTTGAATTTGATATTGAAAAAAACAGTGATGTAAAAATTATATACTCTGAATGTTATTCTTTTAACGGAGAAAAATCGTTAAGGGATGATATAAACGGAGAGCTTGAGGGTATGTCTGACAGTGTTGTAACACATGACGAGGCTTTTACTTTTAAACCGTTTTGGTTCAGAGCCTTCAGATTTATAAGAATTGAAGCGAAAAATGTTGATGAAGCAGTAAAAGCAATAAGAGTGAAAAAATGCCATTATCCGCTTGATATAACGGGAGATTTTGAATGCTCAGATGAAAATTATAATAGAATGCGGCATATAAGTATTAATACAATGCTTTGCTGTATGCACGAGATTTTTGTTGACTGTCCTTTTTATGAGCAGCAGCAATATGTCATGGATTCTGCAATAGAGTCAGAGGTTCTTATGAGAATGTCAAACGATGTACGAATGATAAAGAAATGTATATCGGAGTTTGCAGCTTCTCAGACAGAAGAAGGATTTATATGTGCTAATTATCCTTCTGACAGTATTCAGATTATTCCGGGGTTTTCGTTTTTCTGGATATTCCTTTTGAGGACATATCTTGAATATTCAAAGGATATTGAGTTTGTAAGAGGATTTTCGGGAACTATGGATAAAATCCTTGAATGTTTTGAAGAAAAGGTTTTAAAGGATGGGCTGATTTGTACATCATGCCATTGGGACTATGTTGACTGGGTTCCTGAGTGGGGTACAAGAGGTATACCGAATATAAAATCGGGTGAGGCAATAACTGTTTATAATATGTATTATGCCTGTGCATTAAAGGATGCTGAGTTTATATGCAGATGCATCAGCAGAAACGGTCTTGCAGACGAATATCACGACAGATACATTAAATTAAAGGATAAAATAAATAATCTGTGTTACGATAAAGAAAAGCATCTTTATAAGGACGGCACAGAAACTAAAGAATATAGTATGCATACAACTGTATGGGCAATTTTGTCAGAGCTTGTAACTAATGAAGAAGCAGTAAAAATGCTTGAAAGCTTCTCAGATGAAAGTGTCAGAAAATGCTCATTCTCGATGAATTTCTATCTGTTCAGAGCATTGGAAAAATGCGGCTGTTATGATAAGGTTTTTGAGTTTTTCAATGGTTGGAAGCGTATGATTGATATGCACTGTACAACATGGTGCGAAAATCCTGACTCTCCGAGAAGTGAATGTCATGCGTGGAGCTCAGCACCGCTATATGAATTTTCAGCAAATATTTTAGGAGTAAAATATTCCTTTGATGATACAATAAGAATTTCACCTGTAATAGGGGATTTAGACTATGCAAATGGAAGCGTTCCGACAAGATTTGGCGATGTTAAAGTGTCATGGAAAAAAGAAAAAGATATTTTTGGAATTAAAATAGAAAGTCCTGAATCAATAGAAAAAGAATTGACATTACCTGACGGAACGGTAAAATATTTTAATGATGCAGAAATTGAATTTAAAACGAGAGGATAAAATATAATTAAGATTTTCCTCGGATTTATTATGGTTCTTATAGTTGCGAAAGTAAACACCTCACAAAGAATTTCTTTGTGAGGTGTTTTATATTATCTGTATCTGTTATTTGTATAACGTGAATTATCGTTTTTTGAATCTTCGTTCAGCTTTTGAGCACGTACGCCATTCCGGTCGGGTGCTGATTTTTTCTGATTTCTTAGCTGATTTATACGCTTACGTCTTTCTCTCTTTTTCTTTTGTGAATTTGCAAAGATGATTACACAAACAATAATTATCACAGGTATAAAGAAGAACGGACTCGTGATTATTCTCAGAATGAGGTTTATAAAATGAAGAATTTCATTTCTTTGAACATCATTTATTGCAATAAGATTTGCTGTTCCTATTTGTGTGCCTTTGTATGTGTATGTTACGTTTCCGAGAATGTCGCCCTTGTTTATAGGTGCATATAACTCATCGGGGATGTTAATGTTTGTTATAATTTCAGCTGCTCTGTCAACGTTTGTCGGAACAAGTGCGTTTACTGCTGTTTCAACAGTAAGAGCAACTCTTGTATCAGCTTTTGCTTCCTTTACCTTTGAGTCGGAAACTATGTCTCCGGGAGTTGCAACAATCTGATTTACATAATTGTCAAAACCAAATGTAAACAATGATTTTGAATCTATATAAGAATAAGCTTTTTCGTTGTCGTTTTCATTTTTACAGTCCAGAACTATTGCCAAAAGCTCGGTATCGTTGTATCTTGCTGAAGATACAAGACAATAACCTGACTGAGAGGTATGACCTGTTTTTATACCGTTACAAGGCGGATAATAGTGATGAACGGAACGTGAAGTACCAAGGAACAGGTTTGTGTTTACAAGGATTCGTTCACGGGTATATTTGTTTGTAGGTGCTATTTTGTAAATAGGCATTTTGACAATTTCACGGAAGCGTTCGTTTTTCATAGCGTACTGTGAAAGTACAGCCATGTCTCTTGCAGTGGTATAATGGTTATCGTCGTGAATTCCGCAGGCATTTACAAAATGAGTATTTGTCATGCCAAGCTCTGCGGCTTTGGTGTTCATTATTTCGGCAAAGGCTTCAAGTGAGCCTGCAAGATGTACAGCAATAACGTTTGAAGCATCGTTTGCACTATGGACAAGCATACCTGTTATAAGCTGTTCCATAGTAAGCTCTTCACCGATAAGAATACCCATGTGAGAATCTTCAAGTGTGATAGGCTTGATAGCTTCGTAGCTTGCAGTTACAACCTCTTCCATATTTCCCATTTCAAGGGCAAGTATTCCTGTCATGATTTTTGTTATACTTGCAGGATAACGGCGTTCGTCAATGTTTTTGCCGTAAAGCAGACGCCCTGAGTTCATGTCCATAAGAAGTGCAGACTTGGCATATTCAACTGCAGGCGGCGTTAATGCGTCGTCTTCTATATACTCAGTTGGTGAGTTGCTGCTGTTAGTTACTGAAACGCCTGTATCCGTGCTTGTTTCCTGAGACTGTTGCTGTGATTGCTGAGTTGTTGAAGTGACATTTGCAGTATCTGAATTTTTAGCCGTAGGAGCGGCTGATGCTGTGGCAAAAAATGCTGATGTCATAACGAACGTCAGCAAAAATGCAAAAATTCTTTTTTTCATATCTATAATAATAAACTCCTTCCACATTTTATCCTATACATTATTTATTATACAACATTTTTTAAATTTTGCAACATCAAAAACGTGAAATCCATAAAAAAACATAGAAATTTCATTGTTTTGTGTTTTTTTTGTAATATAAAGGTTATTTTTGCCTGAAAATAAATATTATTTAAGATAAAGTCGGGCAGATTGGCGGAAAATATTTGATTTAACACATTTTTTTGCGGATTTCTATTGCAAAAAAGTCAGAAATAGTGTATAATTATTGGTAATGTTTTTACTATATTTAAAAGGAGTTAATAAAAATGGCAGAAAATGTTTTTGACGTCCTTAAAGAAAGAGGACTTATTGCTCAGACAACTCATGAAGAGGAAATAAGAGAGCTTTTAGGAAAAGAAAAGGTAACTTTCTATATTGGTTTTGACCCAACGGCAGACAGCTTGCACGTAGGACACTTCCTGCAGATGGTTGTTATGCGTCATATGCAGCTTCATGGACACCGTCCTATCGCACTTGTAGGAGGCGGAACAGGACATATAGGTGACCCTTCGGGAAGAACTGATATGCGTCAGATGATGACAAAGGAAATCATTGACCATAACTGTGAATGCTTTAAAAAGCAGTTGTCAAGCGTTGTGGATTTTTCGGATGATAAAGCTATAATGGTAAACAATGCTGATTGGCTTTTGAATTTGAATTATGTTGAATTTTTAAGAGATATCGGAGCTTGCTTCTCGGTAAATAAAATGCTTACAGCAGAATGCTTTAAGCAGAGACTTGAAAAGGGCTTGTCATTCCTTGAGTTTAACTATATGCTTATGCAGAGCTATGACTTTTTGATGCTTAACCGTAAGTATAACTGTAAGATTGAGCTTGGCGGTGACGACCAGTGGAGTAATATCCTTGGCGGTCTTGAGCTTTGCCGTAAAAAGGATCAGACACAGGTTTACGGTATGACATTTACTTTGCTTACAAATAGCGAAGGTAAGAAAATGGGTAAAACACAGTCAGGTGCTGTATGGCTTGACCCGAAAAAGACATCACCGTATGATTTCTATCAGTATTGGGTAAACGTAGGTGATGCTGATGTTATTAAATGCCTGAAGCTTCTTACTTTTGTCCCTATGGATGAAATCCGCAAGATGGAGCAGTGGGAAGGTCAGGAACTGAACGCTGCAAAGAAGGTTCTTGCATATGAGGTTACAAAGCTTGTTCACGGTGAGGAAGAAGCAGAAAAATGTAAAAAGACAGCTGAGGAAGTATTTGCAAAGGGCGGAGTATCTGAGGATATGCCGACTACTGTTATTCCTGATGTTGTAGGAATGGGCGTTCTTGATATGCTTGTTCAGACAGGCTTGCTTCCTTCAAAGGGTGAAGCAAGACGTCTTGTTCAGCAGAACGGTCTTGCAATAAACGATGAAAAGTACACAGACCCTCAGGGTGTTGTTACTGCTGATATGGTAACAGATGAAGGATTGATTATAAAGAAAGGTAAGAAAACATTCCACAGGGTCGTTACTGGATAATCGGAGGCATTGTTATGATACATTCATTTTTGCTTATAGGACAGTCAAACATGGCGGGTAGAGGCTTCGTAAACGAGGTTGAACCAATTAAAAATGACAGAATAAAGGTATTAAGAAACGGAAGATGGCAACCGATGTATGTGCCTGTAAACTGTGATCGTGCATTTTCGGGTGTTAATCTTGCAGAAAGCTTTGCAGATGCATATCAAAAGGAGCATAATGTAGATGTTGGTCTTATTCCATGTGCGGACGGTGGTACGTCACTTTCCCAATGGAGAGTTGGAGGGCTTTTGTATGACCATGCTGTGATGCAGGCGAAGCTTGCACAGCGAACATCAACGATAGCAGGTGTTCTGTGGCATCAGGGAGAGGGTGACTGCCGTTCTGAACGATATCCGTTATATGAAGAAAAATTTTCGGCAATAATGTATTCATTTATAAATGACCTTGAGCTTTACGATGTTCCGTTTTTGCTTGGTGGCTTGGGAGATTTTCTTAAAGATTGCACATTAAGTGATAATCTTAAGAATTACAACCATGTCAATGAAGCATTAAAGTCAATAGCTGAAAAAAATATTATGTCAGGATTTGTAAGTGCGGAAGGTTTGGAAGCAAACCCTGATAATCTGCATTTTTGTGCAAAAGCCTTGCGTGAGTTCGGGTTAAGATATTACGAGGAATTCAAAAAGCTTGAAGACCCATGCAAAATTTTTGTTGATAAACCTGATATGGATGATGCACTGAGAACTGAGATGGAATTATTATAAAAAACAGCAGATACTGTCTTTTACAGTATCTGCTGTTTTTTTAGTCTAACTTTAAAACTGACATGAACGCTTCCTGCGGAACTTCTACATTTCCGACCTGACGCATACGCTTTTTACCTTCCTTCTGCTTTTCAAGCAGCTTTTTCTTTCTTGTTATGTCTCCGCCGTAACACTTTGCAAGTACGTCCTTACGCATTGCACGAACGGTTTCGCGGGCAATTATCTTTGAACCTATTGCAGCCTGGATAGGTACTTCAAAAAGCTGTCTCGGAATAACTTCCTTGAGCTTTTCTGCCATTTTTCTTCCTCGTGCATATGCACTGTCACGGTGAACAATAAATGAAAGTGCGTCTACCATTTCACCGTTTAAAAGAATATCAAGCTTAACAAGTTCACTTCTGCTGTAGCCGCAAAGCTCATAGTCAAATGAGGCATAACCCTTTGTTCTTGATTTTAATGCATCAAAGAAGTCATATATGATTTCATTAAGCGGAAGCTCATAGAATATTTCGGCTCTTGTTTCGTCCATGTATGTCATGTCCTTGTATATTCCACGGCGTTCCTGACACAATTCCATAACATTTCCTACATAATCCTTAGGGACCATTATAGTAGCTTTTACCATTGGTTCCTCCATGTATTCAATTTCCGATGGTTCAGGAAGATTGGTCGGGTTATCGCACCATATCATTTCTTTGTTTGTTTTATATACTTTATATATAACACTTGGTGCCGTTGTTACAAGGTCAAGATTATATTCGCGTTCAAGTCTTTCCTGAATTATTTCCATATGAAGCAAGCCTAAGAATCCGCATCTGAAACCGAAGCCTAATGCAACGGAGGTCTCAGCTTCAAACATCAAAGCGGCATCGTTTAGCTGTAATTTTAAAAGTGCCTCTTTTAAATCTTCATAATGTGCTCCGTCGGCAGGATAGATACCGCAGTAAACCATAGGATTTACTTTTTTATATCCCGGAAGTGGCTCGCTTGCAGGATTCTTTACAGTTGTTACTGTATCTCCGACACGTGTATCCTGAATGTTTTTTATACTTGCGGCAATATATCCTACATCTCCTGCGTATAAGCCGTCTGTAGGAATTAGCCCTGACGGGTGCATTGCACCTACTTCAACAACTTCAAACTCGGCTTTTGTAGCCATCATTTTTATACGCTGTCCGGGCTTTATAGAGCCTTCTTTTACTCTTACGTAAACTATAACGCCTTTGTAGCTGTCGTAGTATGAGTCAAAAATCAGCGCTTGAAGCGGAGCGTTTTCATCACCTGTCGGAGCAGGAATTTTTTCGACAATTTCTTCAAGAACCGATGCAATATTCAAGCCTGTTTTTGCACTTACGCACGGTGCATCCTCGGCAGGTATTCCGATTATATCCTCAATTTCTCTTATCACAACCTCAGGCTGCGCAGAGGGGAGGTCTATTTTATTTATAACAGGTACAACCTCTAAATCGTGGTCAATTGCAAGATAGGTATTGGCAAGTGTTTGTGCTTCAATACCCTGCGAAGCATCGACTATGAGTATTGCACCCTCGCAAGCGGCAAGGCTTCGTGATACTTCATAGTTAAAGTCAACGTGTCCCGGTGTGTCAATAAGATTTAATGTATAAATTTCACCGTCAGGACGCTTGTATTTTAATCTTACGGCATGAGCTTTGATTGTTATTCCACGTTCACGCTCCAAATCCATGTTATCTAACAGCTGTTCTTCCATTTCACGCTCGGTGACCTCTCCTGTAAGCTCCAGAAGTCTGTCGGCAAGTGTAGATTTACCATGGTCAATATGAGCTATAATACTAAAATTTCTTATTTTTTCCTGTCTGGGATTTGACATAGTTTTTTTCCTTTCTTTTTTGTTTATTATAAAATACCAAGTAGCTTTAATTTCGTTTCAATAAGCCAAACAGCACAATCCAAAAAGTTTGTGACGTCATTTTCAGTAAGATAATCATAGTTTCTATCAAGGTTTCGGTCGTTTTTATTATTTGTATAATAATTAACTATATATCTTATCTGAGTTGTAAGCTGAGATGGCTCGTAATAAGGCAGATAATCATTCACAGCTTGCTTTGCTTCAAGGAGCCTGAATGATTTTAAATCAGGATGGTCACGTAGGAATTTAAAATCCTGATCAGACCAGTCAAGCTTTATTATTTTCAAAAATTCAGGATTTTCTGCGTATTGCTCAGCATACCTTGAACGTGTTGGCATATATACCGTAGCAGACCACATCATATCAGCAAGCAAATGAATATAATATCCCAAATAAAATGAATATGCCTTGTTATCATTTGAATTTTTTAAATATTTATTATAAAAATCTTTATAGTTACATTGTGTTTTAAAGCCTGTATCAGTCCAGTGTGTAATACAGGGCGGAGGTGTAAATTCACCAAAGCTGTCTTTTTTTCCGTAACCACAGTCCGGTGCTACTGATCCGGCTGCGAATTCAGAGGCATCAAGCATATTGATACGCTCGGAAAAATATTCGGCTATTCTTAAATGCACTATCCATGTCGCCATACAAAATCCCCCAATTTTAACATATTAATATTATACCATTTAAACCGTATTTTTGCAAGAAGCAATCTGTACAATAATATGAAAAAATAAATAAAAAAATATATCGGGGTTAACCCCCGATATATTTAATAAGCTTTAAATTCTATTTCATCGTTTTTTGAAGTGTCCTGAAAATCAGAACCCACATTAGTGTTTTTGTTACCATCTGTACCAAATATCGGCTCATATGGCTCAGTAACAGGTGCTGATGTGCTTTGAGGTAACGCAGGTGCCTCTGTCTTAGGCACGCTGGTAGGTGCTGTTGTTGGCTTCTGAGTTGGTGCTGCCGTTGGTTTTGGTGTTGGCACTATTGTTGGCTTTGGTGTTGCCGGTATTGGAGTTGCCAAAGGTTTTAATGTTGGAACTGCAGTCGGCAATGCTGATATTGTTGGTCTTAACGATGGTGTAGGGGATGGAGAATCTGAAGGTTTAAGCTGATTTAAAAGCTTCTTTCTTTCTGCATCCGTTATGTTTTCAATAGATTCAATATATCTTTTTGCCAATTCTGTATTTAACTCTGAAATCTTTTCAGAATATTCATCAGGAACACCGCCATACACAGTGTTTAATGCTGATATAATAAGATTGTTTTCACTGATTTTTACACGAAAATCTTCGTTTGTGTTTGCATTATCTTCGATTGTTGAAAGTGCTGCTTTAAAAACTCTTGTATCATTGTAATCAAGGAATTTGAATGCAAGGATGTTTGAACGGTCAGCGTATTCCAAAAGAATATCTATAAGAGCTTTTTGGGGATTGTCGCCATTTTCATATTCAGCATATATATCATAAAAATCAACAACATCACTGTGTGTTTTTACAACATATGCATCCATGTTTCCGCAATCGGTTACATCCTGCAGCATACGATAGATATTTATATCAAATGCTATTTCTATATCAGTATTTATTTCTCGTCTTTTTTCACCGCATATCTGTACCAGTTTATCTGGTTTCAGGCTTCCGTCCTTGAATTGCTGATAATATGTTTTGTTATATGTATCTGCATACATTGTACAAGCATTAATTTGTTGCTCATAAACAAGCTCATCTATTTCATGCAAATACTCATAGCTTGCGTCTTCTTCGACTATAGGCAGAGTGTTTTGAATAGTAATAGCGTTTAATGCTGTAGTGACTTTATCATATTTACCGCAACCGCTTAATAAGGAGGTTAGAAGAATGCAGCATATCATATATATTGATATTTTCTTTTTCAAGATTTTCTACTCCTTTTCGGGATTTGAGTCTGTTTCTGCTTTTTCTGAATCAAATTTGTCGTATTGTTCAGGTGCTGTTTTGTTATAGTCATATGGGGAATTATCGACTGAGTCCCCGTAATTATATCCGCCTGAGCTGCCGTATCGGTAGTTGTAATTATAATTATATTTATAACCGTACTTATAGCCGTATTTGTATCCGTATTTGTAACCATAACGCATACCGTATGATCTGTGATATGATGAACCATAGCTTGCAGATGTCGGGTCAATATCATTAACAAAGAATCCGAGGATTTTTGCTTTTGCTATTTTCAATAGTGTTATTGAATGCTCAACACTTTCGTGATTGGTCAAGCCCTCACGAACAACAATTACAACACCGTTAACGTTTGATGAAAGAGCTACTGCATCTGTAACGATTGTAACCGGTGGAGTGTCGATAAAAATATAATCATAACGCTGTTTTAAGTCAGTTAAAAGCTTTGCCATGGCATCTGATGCAAGTAATTCCGCAGGGTTAGGTGGAATTGAACCAGCAGTCAAACAGTCAAGTCCTGTTCTTAGATTTTCAAATACAACCTCATCAAAGGTGCGTTGATTTGATAATATTGTTGAAAGTCCGTTGGTTTTAACAACGCCCAGATATTGATGAATTCTTGGCTTACGCAAGTCACCGTCAATTATAAGTACCTTTGCGCCTGTCTGAGCAAAGGTAATTGCAAGATTTATGCATGATGTGGTTTTACCTTCACCGGGATTTGCACTGGTAATTGCAATTACTTTACATTCATCCTCTTTAGCACCGGCAACAGAAAAGATAATATTAGTTCTGGCAATTTTGTATGCTTCTCGTATTACAAACGGAGTTTTACTGTTAAGAACTGCCATTTGGTTTCTCTTTATTGAGGCTTGTTTCCATTCCTGCTGAGTCAGCTTCTTGTTGTTTCCGAACAATCCGCCGTTTGCAGAAGTATTATTGTTATTTTCAGCCATATCTTAACACCTCACACATCCAATAGGTTTGGAATTTCTCCGAGAATAGGCAAACCGTATTTATTGGTAAGCTCTTCGGAGCTTTTAACTCTTGTATCAAATAAGTTTATAAGGAATATGATAAGCATAGCTAATGCTGCTCCGGCTATAAAGCCTACAATTCCCTTTTTAAAAGCACTGTCAGATTCAGGACTGGTTGCCTCTTTTGGGTATTCTATAACCTTTACTGAACCACCCTCAAATACCTGTGCAATTCTTGAAGGTGCATTTCTCAAAATGCTTTTTGTAATGAGATATGCATCGTGCGAATCAGAAGTACGTACTTTGATTACGATAAGGTTTGTATCCTCAACACCTGTATATGAAATCATTTTTGAAATTGAAGCCGCACTGTATTTGTTGTTTACATCATCACTTATAACCTCAAGAAACGGCGTGCTTTCCAAAACCTTAATATATGTAGGAAGCAACGTAGCTGCCGCCTGAAGTCCTGATGTGTTAACATCATCGGTTTTTGATTCTTTTTGAGTATCAATATACAGAGTACCGCTTGACGTATACTGAGGTACTGATGTGACTTTTGAAATTACATAAGATCCTCCGCCAATAACTACTGCAAGAATAGCAATAAGCCACCAAAAGGTAAGCATCATATTTATAATATCAATTATTGAAAGTTGAGAATCCGAATCTGAGCTTTCAGCAACTGCCTGTTTTAGGGCGGCGGGGCTTAAATCGGCTTTATTTTCTTCCATTTTAATATCCTCCCTACGATAATATAACTATATTAATAATTAAACTCTATAAACTCATTATAAGCTTATTTATTATATCACAAAAAACGTGTTTTGTCAATGGGAATAAAAAATTAGTTTTTTTGTTAATTAAATAAACAATTCATTATGTTTTAAATTAAAAATAACAGGCTGTGGTCATTCAGGTGCCTGATATGACTACAGCCTTTTTGTTAGTTTCGTTTATATAGATCAAATAATGCTTTTGTAACGTCTTTGGCGTTTTCGAGTTTTGAATAATTGTCCGCTTTTCCTTCAAGATACGAATAAAATTCTTTTATTACAGCCTGATGCCCCAAGCCCCAATATGATTTGCTTCCTGAAGCAGTGGCATCAGTTGCAAGTATTTCAACAGAGCTGTCGGTTATTAGAAGAAGCATATTATTGCAATAACTTAAAACACAGTCCTCAAATACTGCTTCGATTCTCATAGGTGAGTTGATGGGGGAGCAGTTTGTTGCGTAGAAGCAAGCCTTTATTCCTGATGCGGTATCTATAACTGCATCTGCTGTGTCCTCAACTTCTATGCAGTATCCCAATAAACGTGTGGAAATACCTCCGGAAAGCTTTTTATAGCCGCCACCAAGCCAGCATAATAAATCAAGGGTGTGAACCGCTTGGTTTATCATAAGTCCGCCGCCTTCGGTTGCCCATTTTCCTCTCCATTCGTCCTGAGCATAATATTCTTTGTCTCTGTGCCATGTAAGGAATGCATTAATAGTAATAGGTTTACCGAATTTTTCGCTGTCAATAAGCTCCTTCATTTTAATCACACAAGGATTTTTTCTGTTTTGAAGCATTATACATATTTCTCTGTCGCCCTGATAGTAAAAAAGCTTTTTTACTTCATCGGGACTTATTCCTACGGGCTTTTCAAGAACTACATGCTTTCCTTTTTCAAGAGCTGCCAAAGCCATAGGGACGTGTAAATGATGAGGTGTACAGATATGAACTACATCTATTGAAGCATCGTTTAAAGCGTCTTCAAAAGAAGAGAATTTACCTAAGTTTTCAGCTTTTTTTAATCGTTCAGGATTACAGTCGCAAACAACGTAGTCAATACCTGAATTTGATAAAGCGTTTGCGTGAACGGGGCCTATTGCGCCATATCCTATTATACATGCTTTCATAAGTAACTCCTTTCGGATGAATAATTATATTTTCATTATATCAGCAAATATCCTGAATAACAATTACAAAAATTGCAAAAATACATTGCAAATGTTGCTCATTATCTGTATTTAAAATAATTTCGTATTTGCTTAAAACTACGGCATTTCAGCAATGGTTTAACAACCGGTCTTAATGCCGGGCGGTACGGGTGATTCAGAACAATCGAGGCTGAAACTCCGACAACCGATTCTGCACCTGCTTTTATAAGAGTTGAAGCACAGCTTGACATTGTACAGCCTGTGGTGTAAATATCATCAACAAGAATTATTTTTTTGTCGATTAAAGAGTTCGTTGCATAAAATGCATCTTTCACATTCGTTATTCTTTCTGAATAAGAAAAACGGCTCTGACGGGGCGTGTTTCTGTGACGTATTAAGGATACTGTATCAACAGGAACTGATAGCCCTTCGCAAATACTTTTTGCAAGCTTTTCGGATTGATTAAAGCCTCGTTCCTTAAAACGCTCTTTTGAAAGTGGAACGGGGATAACACAGTCAAATTCTTTGAGATGAGGGTAATGCTTTATAAAATCCTTTAGAATTATATTAATAATATCTCCGTTTTTGAAATCCGAGTGAAACTTGAAGTTTTTCATAATTGAGACAACAGGACCTTTATATTCTAAAGGACTCAGTACATATTCAAGCGGTTCTCTGCCTTCAAATGAGGAGCCGTATTTTGTAAAAGATATTCCTGAACTGCACTCATGGCATATTCCTGCAAAGTGGTCTGCAACAAAGAATTGGTCTTGTGCAAGCTTTCTTTTGCAGGATATACAGTATTTCGGATTGGATGAGTGAAATATTTTTTGTAAAATATTCATTATTCAGCATCAATAAGAACTTCATCAGGGCGTTCGAGTGTAATATTACCGATTTTTGCGGCTCTTAATTCATCAAGAATCATATTTGCGGCTCTTTCGGTATCTATTTCGCCGCCTGAAATTACAAAGCCTCGTTTTCGTCCTATTTTTTCGAGAATTTCGTGTCCTTCAAGTCCTTCAACTGAGTCAAGCTTGTATCGTGTGCACAGTAAATCGGCATAATTTTTTGCAAGATATTCACATAATGAATAAGCCAAAAGCTCAGTATCCATTATTTCGTCCTTTATAGCACCTGTATAAGCAAGACGCTTTGCAATTTCCTGATCGTCAAATTTTGGAGCAAGAATTCCGGGGGTATCAAGAAGCTCAACATCGCCTTTGATGCGAATCCATTGCTTGCCCTTTGTTACACCCGGACGGTCACCTGTCTGAGCACTTGCTTTACCAACAAGACGGTTAATAAGACTTGATTTTCCTACGTTCGGAATACCTACCATCATTATTTTAAGTGTTCTTGTTCTGCCTTTTTCTTTATCACGGTCAATTTTATCCTGAATCAAAGCACGTGCTTCGGATGTGATTTTATTGACTCCCTGACCTGTGGTACAGCTTATCGGAATAACTGTTATTCCGTTCTGACGGTACCATTCTATCCATTGCTTTGTAAGCTCTTTATCAGATAAATCGGACTTGTTCATTACAATAAGTCTCGGTTTGTTTTTTATTATGTCATTAAAATACGGATTTCGACCCGAATACGGTATACGTGAATCAAGAATTTCAACAACAACATCAATCATTTTGAGGTTGTCCTCAATAAGGCGACGTGTTTTTGCCATATGTCCGGGGAACCACTGTAAATTTTGCATATTAAAATCCTCCTAATTAACAAAAAATGGGATATTAAAATATCCCATTAAAATCAATCTACAAATCCAAGTGCCGAAAACGGCCAGATGCGAAGCTTAGCCTTGCCGAGAATTGCGTCATAAGGAACAAGTCCTAAATCCGAAGAACGGCTGTCCTTGCTTCGTGTGCGGTTATCGCCCATTACAAATACTGTATCGGGTTCAACTGTGACGGGATATTCAACGGTAGCATCTATTGATTCTGTGATACCGTCATAATACGGCTCGTCAAGCAACTGATCGTCTATATATACCTTGCCGTCTCTTAGGTCTATTGTCTGACCCGGAAGTGCAATTATACGCTTAACGTAATAACGCTTTTTCAAATCCTCTGACAATGCACGGCTCTCAGCGAATTTTTCAACGAATCCAAGCTCGTCAACACCTTTTTGCTGTGCAAGTGAGCTGTAGTATTCTTCACGCTTTTCATATGTGCTGTCAAGAATTATTATATCCCCCTGTGAGGGTTCGTATCCTAACTTTGTTACTATAAGACGGTCGTTATTTTCAAGAGTAGGGAACATACTTGAACCGTCAACCTTAACTACATCAAATAAAAATGTTTTGATCAGCATTGCTATTACAAGAGCAATTATAATAGTATAAAACCATTCCCATATTTCTTTTGCCCAGTTTATTGTTTTTTTGTTGGTATCTTCAGACATGACAAATATCTCCTTTGAATTATGTATAATTATATTATAACATAAGTATATTAATAAAAAATTACCAATATGTTAAGTTTTAAAAAACTTTTAAAATGTAAAAATCATCGGAGCAGCTTCTCCGATGATAGGTTGTGAAGGAATTGATTTTAAGAAGGGGACAAAGCCCCTTCTTAAAATTGCGTTAGATTCTTTCCTTAACCTTAGCGGACTTACCAACTCTGTCACGCAGATAGAAAAGTCTTGCACGTCTAACTTTACCTTTTCTTGAAACTTCAATCTTTTCAATGTTAGGTGAGTTAACAGGCCATGTCTTTTCTACGCCTACGCCGTAAGAAATTCTTCTTACAGTGAAAGTCTTAGCGATTCCGCCGCCCTGAACCTTTATGATGGTTCCTTCAAACATCTGAGTTCTTGTTCTTGAACCCTCGACGATTTTCTGATATACCTTTACATTGTTACCTACAACAAGCTCAGGTAAGTCAGTTCTGATTTGGTCTTTTGTCAAAGCGTTAATGATTTCTGTTGTGTTCATCATTAAATCCTCCTTAAATTCTCTGGATTTTCGTGCCGACCAAGGCAGAGGACTATCCGTAATAACCATGACATTATATCATATATCTTTTTGAATTGCAAGTCTTTTTTGAAAAAAATTATCAAAATTTGAAAAAAACTAAAAAATAATTAAAAAAATCCAAAAAAACTATTGAAATATATAAAAAAATATGTTATAATAACAATAGTAGAGAATATCTTATTCTGAAGGAGTGGGCAAAACCCACTCTTTCAATTTTAATTAGGCAATTTAATAAGGGAGGGGTCTGAATGGCAAATAAGACTGAAACAATAGCTTTGGAGCTTGCAGAAAAAACAGCTGAGGAACTGGGCGTATATATTGTGGACGTATCCTATAAGAAAGAAGGGTCTGATTATGTACTGTGTTACTATATTGACAAGGACGGTGGCACGGGAATAGATGATTGTGAGGCATTTTCAAGGGCACTTGACCCTGTACTTGATGCTGCAGACCCGATAGAGGGGAATTATACTCTTGAGGTATCGTCTCCGGGTGCTGACAGAAAGCTTGTTAAAGAGCGTGAATTTCTATATTATATAGGAAGAAAGGTAGAGGTCAAGCTTTTTAAGGCGGTTGATGGAGAAAAAGAATTTGTCGGCGTTTTAACCGGCTATGCTGATAAAAATG
Organism: Candidatus Ornithomonoglobus sp.; assembly: GCA_045537455.1. Classification (GTDB taxonomy): domain Bacteria; phylum Bacillota; class Clostridia; order UBA1381; family UBA1381; genus Ornithomonoglobus_A. Next base: position 25,226 of record JAZSPM010000163.1, read on the forward strand.
CCGAGATTGAAAAAGAAAACGGCGAGAAAATAAGCATTCCCGTAAAGGAAGCTTCATATATAAGATTATATTTTGAAATGTAAATAAAGAAAGGATTGGTTAATCAAAATGAATAAGGAATTATTGACAGCAGTGAAGGCGATTTGTGCAGAAAAGGGGATGAGCCCTGATGTTATATTAGATGCACTTGAAGCGGCTTTGGTTGCGGCTTATAAGAGAAACTTTAACTCATCACAGAATGTTGAAGTATTTATTGACAGAAAAAAAGGTACTGTTCAGGTAATGGCACAAAAGAAGGTTGTTGATTTGGTGTTTGAGGACAGTGAGGAGATTGATATTGAGGACGCTAAGAAAATTGATCCTCATTATGAAATCGGAGATATAGTAAATATCGAAGTAACACCGAAGGATTTCGGACGCGTAAGTGCTATGACAGCAAAACAGGTTATAACTCAGAGAATAAGAGAAGCAGAAAGAGGAATAATCTACAGTGAGTACAATGAAAAAACAAATGAAATAGTTTCAGGAGAAATTGAAAGAATAGAAAAAGGAAACGTATTTGTTGATATCGGCAAAACAGAAGGCTTACTTCCTGTAAATGAACAGCCACCGGGAGAAAAATATGAGGTTGGTCAGGTAGTTAAATGCTATGTCAGCGGTGTAAGACAGGGTACAAAGGGTACACAGATACTTCTTTCAAGAACACATCCTGGACTTGTAAGACGTCTGTTTGAAACAGAGGTTCCTGAAATTGCAGACGGAACGGTTGAAATAAAGGGCGTAGCAAGAGAAGGCGGCTCAAGAACAAAGATTGCAGTATATTCAAGCAATCCGGACATAGATGCACAGGGTTCATGTATCGGTCAGAGAGGCATGAGAGTACAGAACATAGGCGACGAGCTTAAGGATGAAAAGATAGATATAGTAAAATGGAGTGAAAAGCCTGAGGAATATATAGCTTCAGCTTTAAGCCCTGCGACTGTTGAATCAATAGAAGTAAACGAAGAGGAGCATACTGCAAAGGTAGGAGTTCCTGAAAGTCAGCTGTCACTTGCAATAGGTAAGTCGGGTCAGAACGTAAGACTTGCCGCAAAGCTGACAGGCTGGAAGATTGATATATTCTCACTATGACACAGAAGCATAAGCCTTTAAGGATGTGTGTGGCTTGCCGTACTATGTGCGAGCAGGAGACACTAATAAGAATAGTGAATGAAAATGGAACGGCGGTTTTGGATATGAAAAAGAAACATTTTGGCAGAGGTGCTTATATATGCCAGAATCCCGAATGTATAAAAAAAGCTCAGAAAAGAAACGTACTCGAAAGACATTTAAAATGTAATATTCCCGAGGAACTTTATGAGCAGTGCGGAAAACTTGTAAGATAGAGGAAAGGGTGATATAAATGGCGTCAGCAACAACTATACAGTTAAAGGATATAGCAAAGGAATTGGGTGTTACCAGCAAGGAGGTTTCAGGAAAGCTTGCCGAGGTTGGTATAAATGCACCAAGACCTGCAAGTCTGCTACAGGACGAAGAAGCAGGTGCGATATTTGATATATATACAAATGAATTTAAAATAAGTGCCGAAGAACTGGCTGAAAAATCAGAGGAGATTCGTGCCAAGAATGAAGCTGAGGCAAAAAAGGCTGCAGCAAAAGCAGAAAAGGAAAGAATTGCGGCAGAAAAAGCAGCCGCAGAAGAAGCAGCTAAGGAAGCTGCAAGAATAGAAGCAGAAAAGAAAGCAGAGGCTGAAAGAAAGGCTAAGGAAGAAGCTGAGAAGAAAGCCGCTGCTGAGAAAAAAGCCAAAGAGGAAGCTGAAAAGAAGGCTCAAGCTGAGGCAGAGAGAAAGGCTAAAGAGGCTGAAAGAAAAGCAAAAGAGGAAGCCGAAAGAAAGGCTAAGGCTGAGGCTAAAAAGCAGCATCATAATGCCGCAAAGAAACAGACAGGAAAGAAAATTGATTTAAGTAACGTTGAACGTAACGGTGACGAAATCGTTATTCAGACAGAGGATAGAAAACGCTACGTTGATACACGTACTGTAACTGTTGAACTTGATAAGATTGATGAACGTGAAAGAATAGAAGATACTGTTCCTGAGAATATTAAGTTCGAGGGTGGCAGAAGCAAGAACAGACGTAAAAAGAACCGTGAGGAAAACACTAAGGAAAAGAACAATCGTCCTCAGCAGCAGCCTAAGAAGATAATTCCTGCAAAGGTAATTACTGAGGTTGAAATCCCTGAAACAATTACAGTCGGTGAATTTGCTTCAAAGATTGGTAAAACAGGAGCTGAAATAGTTAAGAAGCTTATGATGCTTGGCGTTATGGCAACAATGAACCAGAGCATTGATTTTGAAACAGCAGAGCTTATAGGTGCAGATTTTGATATAACAGTAAATAAGGAAATTGTTCTTACAAAAGAAGATTTGCTTATGCAGGAAATGCCTGAGCCTGACAAGCCTGAGGATTTACAGGAAAGACCGCCGGTTGTTGTTGTTATGGGTCACGTTGACCACGGTAAAACATCGCTTCTTGATGCAATCCGTCATACAAGCGTAACAAGCTCGGAAGCAGGCGGAATCACTCAGCATATAGGTGCATACAGTGTAAGACTTAATGACCGTGATATAACATTCCTTGATACACCGGGACATGAAGCGTTTACAACGATGCGAGCAAGAGGTGCACAGGTAACCGATATAGCAATACTTGTTGTAGCGGCAGACGACGGTATCATGCCTCAGACAATAGAGGCTATTAATCATGCAAAGGCTGCAGGAGTTCAAATAATAGTTGCAATTAACAAAATAGATAAAGACGGTGCTAACCCTGACAGAGTAAAGCAGGCACTTGTTGAGCATGAGCTTGTTCCTGAGGAATGGGGCGGCGATACTATATGTGTTGAAATCAGTGCGAAGCAGAAAATCAATATTGATGGCTTGCTTGAAATGGTTCTTCTTGTTGCGGATATGGCAGAGCTGAAGGCTAATCCGAACAGAGCTGCAGAGGGTACTGTTATAGAAGCAAGAGTTGATAAGAGCAGAGGTCCTATAGCTACAGTGCTTGTTCAGAACGGTACATTGAATATCGGTGATTTCATAATCGCAGGTACAGCGGTAGGCCGTGTAAGAGCAATGGTAAATGATAAGGGCAGACGTGTAAAGGTAGCAGGACCGTCAACACCGGTTGAGATTCTTGGTCTTAATGAAGCACCGTCAGGCGGTGACAACATGATTGTTGTATCAAATGAAAAGCTTGCCCGTGACGTTGCAGAGCAGAGAAAGCATGAACAGCAGGAGAATAAGTTCAATCAGGTTGTAAAGGTATCACTTGATAACTTGTTCAGTCAGATTGATGAAGGCAACATGAAGGAGCTTCCTGTTATTATTAAGGCTGACGTTCAGGGTAGTGTTGAGGCTGTAAGACAGTCTATTGAAAAGCTTTCAAATAACGAAGTAAGAGTAAGAGCAATCCACGGTGGTGTCGGCGGAATTAATGAAACTGACGTAATGCTTGCAAATGCTTCGAATGCAATTATCATAGGCTTTAACGTGCGTCCTGACGCAGGTGCTTTGAGTGCTGCTGAACAGCATGATGTTGATATAAGACTTTACAGAGTAATTTATCAGGCAATAGAAGAAATGGAAGCAGCTATGAAGGGTATGCTTGACCCTGAATTTAAAGAGGTTGTTCTTGGTTATGCTGAGGTCAGACAGACCTTCAAGGTTTCAGGTGTTGGTACTATTGCAGGATGTTACGTTACACAGGGTAAGATTCAGCGTAATGCTGAAATCCGCCTGGTACGTGACGGCATTATTGTTCACGAGGGTAAGATAGACTCATTAAAGAGATTTAAGGATGATGCTAAAGAAGTATTGGAAAACTTCGAGTGCGGTATTGGAATTGAGAATTTCAATGACGTCAAGGAAGGCGATACTATGGAATGCTTCATCATGGAAGAAGTTGAAAGATAATATGATGTTGAAAGGAAACTCATATGGCAAGAATTGATAAAATAAACGAAGAAGTACGCCGTGAGTTGGCAACGGTTATACGGGAATTAAAGGATTCCCGTATACCGATGATGACAAGTGTTGTTGCAGTAAAGGTGACAAACGATTTAAGATATGCCAAGGCGTATATTTCGGTAATGGGTGATGAAGAAACCCAGAAGAAGGCACTGGAAGGGCTCAAAAGTGCGGCAGGCTTTGTAAGACGTGAAATGGGAAAGCGTGTTGATTTAAGATACACTCCTGAATTTATATTTGAGCTTGACCGTTCTATTGAGCATGGAGCACATATTGAGGAGCTTTTGAGAAAGAGTGGATTATAAGGCTATGGATAAGATTATAGCAAAATTGAATTCAGCAAAATCAATCGCAGTATTTCCTCATAAAAATGAGGATCCTGACGCATTAGGTTCATGCTTTGCATTAGCACTTGCATTGAGGAGTATCGGCAAAGAGGCTGTTATTTATGTAAGCGGTGCAGTAGAAAAAAGGCTTGATTTTATGGGCCATGACTATATGGCTTATGACAGTAATGCACAGTATACGCATGACTTGGGCGTGTGTGTTGACTGTGGTTCACTTGAACGTATAGGTGAGCGTGAAAAGCTGTTTAAGGAAATCGGCAATACAGTAAATATTGACCATCATTATTCAAATACGCTTTTTGCGGATGAGAATTTTGTTGATGGAGATGCTTCATCAGCCGGTCAGATAATATACGAGCTGCTTATAAAAATGAATATTGATATTACAAAGGATATTGCAGAGCAGCTATATACTGCGATATGCTCAGATACAGGCTGTTTTAAATATTCAAATGTATCTCCAAAAACAATGATGATTGTTGCGGAGCTTTTGAAATTTGATATAGATAATGCTGAAATAGCGAGACTTCTTTTTGAAAGTGAATCGCTTGTTGCTGTGCAGCTTAAGGCTGAGGTGGCAGGAAAGATAGAAAGCTATTATGACGGAAAGCTCAGAATGGTTGCAATGACTTCGGATTTATATGAAAAATATAATATATCCGAGGTTGATGCACCGAATCTTGTTGATATTCCGAGAATGGTAGAAAATACGGAGATTGCAGTTTGCTTCAAGGAGCAAGCTGAAGGAATAAGAATAAATCTACGCTCTAACGGAGCTTGTGATGTTTCTGTTTTAGCGGATAAATTTGGCGGTGGGGGACATATAAAGGCTGCCGGATGTACGGTAAAGAATATGTCGTTGAAAGAGATAAAGGAGAGAATAGTAGAGGAATGCAGTTACCTAAAAGAGTACCGAATATGAACGGAATACTGATAGTAAATAAGCCTATCGGTATGACGTCACATGACGTAGTAAATTATGTGCGCCGTCTTACCGGAGTACGCAGGATTGGTCATACGGGTACACTTGACCCTATTGCAACGGGCGTACTTCCAATTTGCATCGGCGTTGCTACAAAAGTTACGCAATTTTTGCAGGATGCGGATAAGGTATACAGAGCAGAAATCGTACTTGGAATGACAACGGATACCTATGACTGCGAAGGTGAAGTGCTTACCGACTGTGAAGTAAAATGCACCGAAAAAGAAATTATAGATACAGTTTTAAGCTTTCAGGGCGAAATGGAACAGATACCGCCTATGTATTCAGCTATAAAGCAAAACGGTAAAAAGCTTTATGAGCTTGCAAGAAAGGGCATAGAAGTGGAAAGAAAACCGAGAAAGGTTACAATTTCTGCAATATCAGTTCTGAAGGTTGATATGGAAAATCATATTATAAGCATTGAAGTGGAATGCTCAAAAGGGACGTATATTCGTACTCTTTGTGATGATATAGGCAAAAAGCTTAAAGTCGGAGCATATATGAATAAGCTTGAAAGAATAAAGACTCATAATTTTACATTGGAACAAGCATATACACTTGATGAAATAAAGCAGATGAATGATGACAAGAAGCTTCAACAGTATATGATAAATGTTGAAAATCTGTTCCCGGGCTATCCTAAGCTTGTGTTGAATGCAAGACAGTCAACAAGCGTACACAATGGTGTTCAGCTTACATGGCCTGACGGAGTAGAAGGCATGATTTACAGAATTTACAGCTCACGTCAGAGATTTATGTGTTTGTCTGAGTGCAGAAATAAACGTCTTGTGTTATTGCAGTCATTCTGGACTGATGCTGATGACAGACGTGAGGATATGGAAATGCTTGAAAAAATGCGTGAGGAAGAAAGTAAAAATTAGAGGTTAAATCTATGAAAATAATCCGTGCAGATGAAAATTATAAAACCGGCGGAAGTGTTATTGCTCTGGGAAATTTTGATGGATTACATACCGCACACATGAAAATAATACGCAATGCGGTAAATTATTCTCAAGTAAACGGATTAAAAAGCGGAGTAATGCTTTTTGAAGGAGGCTTAAAAGACCGCCTTATAACTTCTGATATATGCAAGCAGGAGCTTCTTGGAAAGGAAAGTCTTGACTTTCTATACATATGTGAATTTACGGAGGAGTTCAAAAAGCTTTCGCCGAGAATTTTTGTTGAGTTGCTTGTAGAGAAATTCAATATAAAAGCTGTTTGTGTGGGATATGATTACACATTTGGATATAAAGCCGAGGGTAATGCTGAGACTTTAAAAGCTTTAGGACAGGAATACGGATTTGAGGTTCTTGTAACTGAGCAGATGTGTTTTGAAGGTCATATTATATCGTCTACTTATATACGTGAGCTTATAGAAAACGGAGAAATAAAAAAAGCAAATATGCTTTTGGGCAGACGCTTTTGTATTGAAGGTAAGGTTCTTTCGGGATTTCAGAACGGCAGGAAAATGGCGATTCCGACAGCTAATGTTGAATATGATATTAATGCGGTAAGCCCAAAAAACGGAGTGTATGCGGCATTGACAGTTGTTGAGGAAAAGGCATATAAAAGTGTTGTGAATATAGGAGATAACCCTACATTTAATGCTGATAAGATAACTGTTGAAAGTCATATACTTGATTTTGACGGAGATTTATACGGTAAAACAATAAAAGTAGAGCTTTTGGAATATTTAAGACCGGATAAAAAATTCGAAAGCATTGACGAACTGAAAAAACAGATTGAACAGGATATAAAAACAGCAATAGATGTTATAGAAAAGGAGGAATATTGATGTTTACAGCTATAATTTTAGCACAGAGCATAAGTGCTTCGATGAAATCAGAAATCCCTGATGCCTTGCATAAAATCTGCGGTAAACCACTTTGCGGATGGGTAGCAGATGAAGCGAAAAAGGCAGGAGCAGATAAAATTATAATTGTAGCGGGCAAAAATACAGAGCTTGTAAAGAACGTAATGGGTGATGAATACGAATACGCCGAGCAAATTCCAGAAATAAAAGACGCAGTTATAATAAACGGTGCATCGCCGCTTATTACTGCAGAAGAAATCAAAAATAATACAGTGAACGCTGTAATAACAGACAGAGTTCAGCTTAGCGAAGCGGAAACACTTATGCGTAAGCGTATAAACGAAATGCATATGAGAAATGGTGTTACGATACACATTCCTGACAGTGTTTATATTGAGGATGGCGTTGAAATTGGTGTTGATACCGAGATATTCCAAAATGTAATAATAAAATCAGGAACGAAAATCGGAAAGAACTGTGTGATAGGAACAGGCTCGGTGCTTGACAAAGCAGTAATTCATGATAATGTTGATATTTTAAGCTCAGTAATTCTTGAATCAGAAGTAGGAAACGATACTCATGTAGGGCCGTTTGCTTATATCAGACCTAACTGTAAGGTTGGTGCTGATGTTAAGGTTGGTGACTTTGTTGAGCTGAAAAACTCAACGATAGACGATTCCACAAAGATTTCACATCTTACATATATAGGTGATTCAGATGTGGGTAAGGGTGTGAATTTTGGCTGCGGAACAGTGACGGTAAACTATGACGGTAAAAAGAAGTACCGTTCAACTATAGGCGACCGTGCATTTGTGGGTTGTAACACTAACCTTGTTTCACCTGTTAATGTGGGCGAGGGTGCATATATTGCTGCTGGCTCAACAATAACTGACGATATTCCTTCTGATAACCTTGCCATTGCAAGAGCAAGACAGGTTAATAAACAGGTTTCTGAGGAATGGTTAAGTAAGAGAAGAAAGTAGTAGATATGTCGGTTTTTGATATATTCAAACAAAAACTTTACACCTGACTTGACAGGCGTAAAGTTTTTTTGTATAATTATAGCATCAGATGCTTTCGTGATTGAAGGGAGACAGCAGCAATGGAAAAAATAGATGATAAGCTGAACAGATTGAAAAAAGAAAAAAATGCGGTAATACTTGCACATTATTATGTTCCGGCGGCAGTTCAGGCGGCGGCAGATTATATAGGTGATTCGTTTTATCTTGCAAAGGTTGCGAAGGAAACAGACGCAAAAACAATAGTTTTTTGCGGAGTAAATTTCATGGGTGAGAGTGCAAAGGTATTAAATCCTGAAAAAACTGTTTTAATGCCTGATTTGTCGGCAGACTGCCCGATGGCACATATGGCGACCGAGGAAAAAATAAAAAATATAAAAGCAGAATATGATGATGTTGCGGTTGTGTGTTATATAAATTCAACGGCAAAGCTTAAAACTCTGAGTGATGTCTGCGTCACATCATCAAATGCTGTTAAGATAGTTAAAAGACTTCCGAATAAAAACATATTTTTCATTCCTGACGGAAATCTTGGCAGATACGTTAAAGAGCAAGTGCCTGAAAAAAATATAATTTTAAATGACGGTCATTGTCCGATACATAATGCAGTTACTCTTGATGAAGTCAAACAGGTAAAGGAAAAGCATCCGGGAGTAAAGCTTCTTACTCATCCTGAATGTAAAAAAGAAATACTTGAAATTTCTGATTATATCGGTTCAACGGCAGGTATAATAGCATATGCCGAAAAGCAGTCGGATAAAGAGTTTATTATATGTACGGAGCAAGGCGTTGAATATGAGCTTCAAAGAAGATGCCCTGATAAGAATTTCTATTTTGCAAGTAGTAATTTTATCTGTAAGGACATGAAGCTTAACACTATTGAAAAATTATGTGCTTGTCTTGAAAACGGAAGCGGAGAGGTTGAAGTTGATGATGAACTTAGAAAGCAGTCTCTTGTACCGCTTGACAGAATGTTAGAGCTTGGTGATTGATATGAAAATAAAAACAGATGTTGTTATTGTGGGAACCGGTGTTGGCGGAGTGTTTTGTGCATTGCACCTTCCTGCTGATAAAAATATACTGATGATAACAAAATCAGACCTTGAGGAAAGCGATTCGTTTCTTGCACAGGGTGGAATCTGCGTTTTGAGAAATGACAAGGATTATGACCATTATTTTGAGGATACAATGCGTGCAGGGCATTATGAAAATAATCCTGAGTCGGTTGATATTATGATACGCTCGTCGCAGGACGTTATAAATGACCTCGTAAGCTTTGGTGTAGAATTTGAAAAAGAGAACGGTGAGTTTGCATATACAAGAGAGGGTGCACATTCTACTCCAAGAATTTTATTCCATGAGGATATAACGGGTAAGGAGATAACAAGCAAGCTTCTTATAGAAGCAAAAAAACGTGATAATATCACAATAAAAGAAAATTTTACAATGCTTGATATAATAGAAAATGACGGTGAATGCTGCGGAATAGTCGGTCAGGATGAAAACGGTGAAATGACGGCAGTATTTGCAGACTATACTGTATTTGCTACAGGCGGAGTAGGAGGAGTTTATGAAAACTCAACAAACTTTCCGCATCTTACGGGAGATGCTCTTGCAATCTCAATAAAGCACGGTGTGGAGCTTTTGAACCCTGACTATGTTCAGATACATCCCACAACCTTGTATTCAACGAAAAAGGGAAGAAGATTTTTGATTTCGGAATCTGTAAGAGGAGAAGGAGCGGTGCTTCTTGATAAAAACGGAGAACGGTTTGTAAATGAGCTTCTTCCTCGTGATGTTGTTGCAGAGGCGATACATGAAAAAATGAAAGAGGATAAAATGCCTTATGTATGGCTTTCGTTTAAGCCGATTTCAAAGGAGCATATAAAAACTCATTTTCCGAATATTTATCAGCATTGCCTTGAAGAAGGCTTTGATGTAACAAAAGAAAGTATTCCGGTTGTTCCCGCACAGCATTATTTTATGGGCGGAATCAAGGTGAACAGCAATTCAAAAACGAGTATGAACCGTCTGTATGCTGTCGGGGAAACGTCGTGTAACGGAGTCCACGGCAGAAACAGACTTGCAAGTAATTCCTTGCTTGAAAGTATAGTTTTTGCAAAACGTGCGGCTAAGGAAATAGGCAGTGAATACACAAAGGTAGATAAAGAAATAAATATAAATCCCGAGGATTACAGGGGTTGTGATAAGGATTACGAAGAAACAGTAAAGAAAGTAATAAAAATTAAAATATAAGAGGAGAAAAAGTATGAATAATATAACAATGAAGATGAACGCCGACGAGCTTATAATGCTTGCTTTAAGAGAAGATATAACAAGTGAGGATATTACAACAAATGCAGTTATGCGTGAGTATCAGAAGGGTGAGGTTGAGCTTATCTGTAAGCAGGACGGAATAATTGCCGGTCTTGGAGTTTTTCAGCGTGTGTTTGAATTGCTTGATGACAAGACTGAATTTGAAATGTACAGAAAGGACGGAGACTTTGTTAAGAATGGAGATCTGATTGCCAAGATTACGGGTGATATAAGAGTTTTACTTTCAGGTGAAAGAACAGCCTTGAATTATCTTCAGAGAATGAGTGGTATCGCTACATACACAAACGAAATAGCTTCACTTTTGAAGGGAACTAAAACAAAGCTTCTTGATACAAGAAAAACCACGCCGAATATGCGTGTATTTGAAAAGTATGCGGTAAAGGTGGGCGGAGGAAATAATCACCGCTATAATTTAAGTGACGGTATTTTGTTAAAGGATAATCATATCGGTGCGGCAGGTGGAGTAAAAGAGGCTGTTGCAATGGCAAAGGAATATGCTCCGTTTGTGCGTAAAATTGAGATTGAAGTTGAAAATCTTGAAATGCTAAAGGAAGCACTTGATGCGGGTGCGGACATTGTTATGCTTGATAACATGACTCCTGAAATGATGAAGGAAGCTGTTAAAATGGCGGCAGGACGTGCAGAAACTGAGTGCAGCGGAAACGTAACAAGGGAGAATGTAGCAAGACTTGTTGATATTGGTGTTGACTATATTTCAAGCGGTGCACTTACGCACTCATCACCTATAATGGATTTATCGCTTAAAAATCTGCATCCTGTAGATTAAACCTAAAATAAAAGGCGGAAAGCTGGAAAGTGGTTGTTCTTGTGTAATCGGGGAGTTTTGCCTCTTGTCGAATAAAAAAATACTTGACAAATTATAAAAAATGAAGTATAATATTTTCCATAAAAGGGAGTAGTTTACGCAATATGCGTTTGAATGAATCGTCAGTACGGAATAATCCCGGTCATTCAGTAATAAACAAGACTTTTATTGCTTATGCAATAGGAGTCTTTTTTGTTTTCATAAAATAAGGCTTTAGAAAATTTTGTATAAGCGTAAAAAATCTGTGATAAAATAAATAATGAAAGGATTGGATTGTGTTATGGATTTTTATAAGCTAAAAAAAGAAGATGTTTTACAAAAGATGGATGCGTCGGAGGAAGGTCTTACGGAAAAAGAAGTAAAAGAGAGACTTGCGAAATTCGGCAAAAATGAACTTACTGCAGATAAAAAGAAAAGTCCTGCTGCGGTATTTTTTAGCCAATATAAGGATTTTCTTGTAATAATACTTATTATTGCGGCTGTAATTTCGATGGTTTTGGGAGACATTGAAAGCTCTGTCGTAATTCTTGTTGTTATAACGATAAACGCAATTCTTGGTACTGTTCAGGAATTAAAAGCCGAAGCATCGCTTGCAGGCTTAAAAGCAATGTCTGCACCGACGGCAAAGGTTCTGCGTGACGGAAAACTATGCGTTGTAAACGGAAGTGATGTTGCAAGAGGTGACACTGTTATAGTTGAAGCGGGTGACTTTGTATGTGCGGACGGACGTATTATTGAAAATGCAAGTCTTAAAGCTGATGAAAGTGCATTAACGGGTGAGAGTGAGCCTGTGGAAAAAGATGATGTACAGCTTATGGACGAAGTACCTCTTGGTGACAGAGTGAATATGCTGTATTCGGGAAGCTTTGTAACATATGGCAGAGCTAAAATGATAGTTACTGCTACAGGAATGGAAACGGAAATCGGAAAGATTGCGGCACTTTTGAAAAATACAAAGGAAAAGAAAACGCCGCTACAGGAATCGCTTGATAATTTCGGAAAAAAACTGTCAATAGGTGTTATCGGCGTATGTATACTTGTTTTTGCTTTGGCAATGTTCAGAGGCGAGCCGATGGCTGATGCGTTTATATTTGCGGTTGCATTGGCTGTTGCGGCAATCCCTGAGGCATTAAGCTCAATAGTGACAATAGTTCTGAGCGTTGGGACTCAGAAGCTTGCAAATGAACACGCTATAATCAGGAAACTTCGTGCAGTTGAGGGCTTGGGCAGTGTATCGGTAATATGCTCAGATAAAACAGGAACACTTACTCAGAATAAAATGACTGTTCAGAAGTTCTGGTTTGACGGTAAAGTGACCGACAAGGACGAAGCTCCCGGCGAAAGAGAAAAACAGCTTATAATAGATTTGGCGTTATGTAATGACTCGACGGGTGAAAAGGGCAAGGAAACAGGCGACCCGACTGAAATTGCACTGATACGCTTTGCCGAAAAGCACAACATGAGCTATGAGGAATACAGAGAGAAATATCCACGTCTTGGTGAGATTCCATTTGATTCGGACAGAAAGCTTATGAGTACGGTTCATCATATAGGTGACGGCTTAAAGATGCTTACAAAGGGTGCGGTTGATGTACTTATACCGAGAATAAATGAAATGAAAACATCGGATGGAAAGCGTGAATTTACAGAAGCTGATGCAGAGGAATTAAGACGTGTAAATCTTGAGTTTTCGCAGAATGGCTTGAGAGTTCTTGCATTGTGTGAAAAAATAGTACAGGATGCCGATGTGACGGTTGATGATGAAAATGGATATATTTTGCTTGGTCTTGTTGCTATGCAGGACCCTCCGAGGGAAGAATCAAAGGAGGCTGTGGCAAAGTGTAAATCAGCAGGAATTAAGCCTGTTATGATAACGGGTGACCACCTTATTACAGCGTGTGCTATTGCAAAGGAAATAGGAATCCTTGATGATAACGGAAAAGGAATTGAAGGCTCAGAGATTGATAATCTTACGGATGAAGAACTTGATAAGCTTGTTGAAGCTGTGTCGGTTTATGCAAGAGTTTCGCCTGAGCATAAAATCAGAATTGTTAATGCATGGCAAAGAAAAGAATATATTGTTTCTATGACAGGAGACGGAGTAAATGATGCTCCTGCATTAAAACAGGCTGATGTCGGCGTTGCGATGGGAATTACAGGCAGTGAGGTTGCAAAGGATGCGGCTTCTATGGTTCTTACAGACGATAATTTTGCAACAATCGTAAAGGCAATAGAAAACGGTAGAAATATTTATAAAAATATTCAAAAATCAATAAAGTTTTTGTTGTCGGGTAATACAGCAGGTATTTTATCGGTACTGTATGCGTCAATTCTTGCTTTGCCTGTACCCTTTAAGGCCGTGCATCTGCTGTTTATAAACCTTCTTACAGACAGCTTACCTGCGATAGCACTCGGAATGGAGCCTCATACGGACGGAATAATGCAAGAAAGACCTCGTCCTAAAAATCAGTCAATCCTGACAAAAAATATTCTTGCCGGTATTGTAATTGAGGGTGCAGTTATAGCAGTTATGACGCTTATTGCTTATCATATCGGGCTTTTGAGAGGTGCCGAAACCGCAAGCACAATGGCATTTGCAACGCTGTGTCTTTCAAGACTTATTCATGGCTTTAACTGTAAGAGTGACAGGGCTGTGTGGTTTAGCAAAAATGCGTGGAATAACAGAAGTCTTATAGGTGCGTTCTTCATTGGCTTTGTATTATTAAATGCCGTTTTGCTGATTCCGATGCTTCAGAGAATATTCAGCGTAGAACCTCTTATGCTCGGTGAGCTTTTGGCAGTGTACGGATTATCTGTATTGGTATTTATAGTAGTGCAGATAATAAAAATGATAAGGAAAAAAGCTTGACAAATTACGATATTTGTCGTATAATATAATCTATAAAAGGGAGTAGTTTACGCATTAAGCGTTGAATGAATCGTCAGTACGGAGAAATCCCGGTTGTTCAGTAATTAACGAGACTTTTATTGCTTTACGCAATAGGAGTCTCTTTATTTATGCGTAAATATCCAAAAGAAGAAAGGAAGTAAAAACAAATGATTATGATTTTATTGTTGGTGGTAGGTTTTGCATTATTAGTAAAGGGTGCAGATGTTTTTGTTGACGGAGCTTGTAGCTTGTCGGCAAAACTCAGGATTCCTGCGTATATTATAGGCTTGACTGTAGTTGCGTTTGGTACAAGCTTGCCTGAGGCAGCAGTAAGTATTACAGCTTCAATTAATAATAGTAATGAAATTGCAATCGGTAATGTAGTCGGCTCAAATATTTTTAATACTTTGGTTGTGCTTGGTGCAAGTGCATTGTTTGCACCTGTTGCAGTAAAGAAAAATATTTTAAAGCGTGACTTCCCGTTCTGTATAGGAATAACAGTGCTAATGCTTATACTTATGGTGACCTTAAGCGAAGAAGTTGCATTAACAAGAATTGACGGTTTGGTACTGCTTGCGGTTTTTGTAGTGTTTATGATAATATCATTTAGAGCAGGCAAGCAAGCAAATGATGAGGATATTATAGAAGAAAATAATGACCCTATATGGAAGTGTCTGTTATTTATTGTAGTTGGTATGGCGGCGGTAATAGCAGGCGGACAGATTACCGTAAAGGGTGCAGTTGCAATGGCTCAGATGCTCGGAATGAGTGAAAGCGTAATTGGTCTTACGGTAGTGGCTATCGGAACATCATTGCCTGAGCTTGTAACATCAGTTGTAGCGGCACGTAAAAATCAGAATGATATTGCAGTGGGTAATGTGGTTGGTTCAAATATATTCAATATTTTGTTTATACTTGGTATGTCATCAACAATAAGCACAATTACAACTGACGGTTTTGCAGTTGTTGATATGTGTGTATTAATTGGAATTATGCTGTTTACATATTTAATATCACTATGGAAAAAAGAAATCCGTCGTCCTGCAGGAATTGTAATGATTCTTATGTATG
>JAZSPM010000171.1:0-37560 GCA_045537455.1 Candidatus Ornithomonoglobus sp.
GGCTGCAATGGTTTCGACGGGGATTTTGAACCTTAAGGAGCGAGTAGTGGCGGGAACCACTTAAAAATCCTAAACATTAAATTTAAACGCTAACAATAATTTAGCTTACGCTGCCTAATTAACGGCAGCCATCCTTGTTTCGTATTACCGCGTATGAAATAAAGGGTGTCATCTTTAGCGGTGCACATGAGTGTGTAAAGCTTTGAACACACCAGGTATAATGAAGCTACTGATTTATGCAGATTGTTTGTGAACTGCATAATGAGGGAATGTTGATCACAAACTGCACTCGGAGTGCCTTTTGCGGATAGGTTTTCGGACAGGAGTTCGATTCTCCTCAGCTCCACCAACACACAAAAAACGGCGTAAATACGCCGTTTTTAATATCTCTTTATAAAATAATCGGTGATGTGGTAAAATCCATATTGCCTTTTTGATTTTTGCCGCAAAGAGCAAAAATATTCTGTGCCTTAATGTCAGCCGCAAAAACATCATTGCTTTTATAATCCGCAACCTTAGTAATTATATCAAGCTCCGAATTTTGTTTTACACGCCGAAGAATTTCACTCCCCGCAGAAGTCATACCAAGAACACGTATATACTCTGCCCTGTTTTCGCAAAGCTCCGAAGTCAACCCAAGTAACGAAGAAATCAAAATGCGTTTAATTCTTGTCATGGTGTATCTTTTGGTTTTTACGGCATTTGCAATATCATTTATAGTTGAATTTTCTATTGCGGCTGTCAATATCCTGTTTTCAAGGCCTTCCGAAACTCCGTTTATACAAGATAGTTCTTCAGGTGTCATCAGGCGTAATTTTGCTGTAAGAGCCGTATCAAGTGCTTCTGTTTTGTATATGTCAAAATCGGGATATGGCATCAAATCCGAAAAGTCTTTGTTGCCAAAAACACGTTCTCTGATCCCTGATGCACTAGCAAACTCAGTAGTTTTTGTATCATGATAGCCTGCACCGACTCTTTGCAAAGTAACAGGTCGAATGGTGCTGTTTAATTTATTTAAGGCGCGTATATATTCTATTGCCAAAATATTATTAGGCTCAGATAAAATCCCTTCAGGAATCAAGCCTTCAAAGGCTTTTTCTCTTGCGACGGGATATGATAATCCATTTGAAACAAGCTTTTTTATTTTTTCTGATATTTCAGTCGGTTCGTTATCAAGTATTTCAGCAGTATGCGACAATGCCGTAATATCTCCACACTCTGAGCCAAAGCTCAATTCGTTAATTATATTCATTCGGTTTAAAATATCAACTGCACCGAATGCGAATTTTTGTGCTGTATTTAAAGCATAAATAACAGGAAGCTCCAAAACAAGATCGGCACCACTTAAAAGCGCCGCCATTGCTCTTGTCCATTTATCCGTTATCGCAGCTTCACCTCGTTGAACAAAAGGTCCGCTCATTATAACAACAACCGCATCGGAGTCTTTTTTTATTGTTTCAAGCTGATATTTGTGTCCAAAGTGAAATGGATTGTATTCGGCAATTACAGCAGTTATTTTCAAAATCAACAGCCTCCTGAATAGTTTAACTTTTTCTTTGTTTTATTATAAATAACACACAGACTTATTGTATGAGCAAGAATCGTTACAATCCAAGTTATAGGATATGACAGATACAGAACCGTTAAACTTCTAAACTGCTGAAAAACAGTAAATATCCAAAGCACTCTTAATCCACATACACCTCCGATAGAAACAAGCATCGGTGTAAGCGAGCATCCCATTCCTCTTAATGCTCCCGCCAGTGCTTCCATTATACCGCATAAGCAATAAGTTGTTGAAACAATCTGTAATTTCATAAGACCATATTTTATAACTTCGGCATCCTGAGAGTAAAAACCTAACAAAGTATTTCCGAAAATATATGCCGCATTTCCAAGTACAAAGCCCAAAACACCTGTACATATAATACAAAGAACAACAGAACGCTTTATTCTATCTAACTTGCCGGCACCAAAATTCTGGCTTGTGAATGAAAGCGATGTCTGATATAATGCATTCATTGTAGTATATACAAATCCTTCAACATTTGATGCGGCAGTGCTTCCTGCGACCGCTATTGAACCGAATGAATTAATGGAGGATTGTATAAGTACATTTGATATAGAGAAGGTCATTCCCTGAATACCGGCAGGAATACCTATTTTTATAATTTGAACGAGCTTTCTTTTATGTATCCTTATCTTTTTTAATTCAAGCCTGTATGCACCCTCTGTTTTTATCAAAGCTCTTAAAATAAGTGCAACAGATAAAACCTGAGAAAGGACAGTTGCCAAAGCAACACCTTCAACCTCCATGCCGAATTGCGTAACAAAAATCACATTAAGTATAACATTCAAAACACCTGAAGCTGACAAATAATACAGCGGTCTTTTTGTATCACCGACTGCACGCATTATAGCGGAACCGAAATTATAAAGCATGACAACAGGCATTCCCGTAAAATACACACGCATATATAAAGTTGATTGGTCAATAACATCCTCCGGTGCCCCTGTAAGTACCAATAGCGGTCTTGAAAGGAACTGACCTATAATTATAAGCAAAATTCCGCTTACAAGGCTGAGACCTATAGCAGTATGCACAGATTCGCTTATATTTACTTTGTTTTTTGAGCCGAAAGCTCTTGCAACTGTTACGTTTACACCGACGGAAATTCCCATGAATATATTAAGCAGAAGATTGGTAAGAGATCCGGTTGCTCCTACAGCCGCAAGCGCATGAGAGCCTACAAATCTGCCTACCACAATCATATCAGCCGCATTGAACAGAAGCTGTAAAACATTCGACAATATAAGCGGAAATGCAAACAATAATATTTTCTTCAATATCGGTCCGTTACACATATCAATTTCATGGCGTTTAGCTTTCATTTTTCTTTATACTCCTTTTTTATCTGTATCGACTAAAAGATTAATTAGTAAAAAATTCAATAATTCCATCAGCAATAGCTTTACCGATTTGGTCTGATTCTGTTTGTAATATATTCAAATCATTTGCATCATCAAAAAATCCTATTTCAAGATATGCACATATAACGGGTGATTTACAGAACACTATCAGCTCCGGACTACCCTCATAACAGCCTCCGCTAAAAGCATCTAAGCTTGTTTGATTAATTATTCTGTCATTTATTGCCTTACCAAGTGCATTGCTTTGTGTTACATAATCCGAAGGAATATTCGATTGATCGTATTCACCACTAAGCTCAATATAGGCACTTCCCGTTCCTCCTCCGGCATTCGAGTGAATACATACATAAGCAGCAGCGCCAATATCATAGCATTGACGTATACGGTTTGTGATTGACGGGTTCTCATCATTTGTTCGCCGTGTCAGTTCAACCTCATACAAGCCGGTATCTTCGAGATATTTCTCAGCCGCAAGTGCATTCTGCAAATTTATATCAGGCTCTGCGTCTCTATCTCCGTTACCTATAGGATACCAGCACGAGCCATTTGTAGGAACTCTTCCGCTACATCCGCTTCCGTAACAGTCATCTCCAAAAGTACCCATCTTCCAATGACGCCATTCACCCCATTGACCTTTGTTTTCATTATATACCCAACCCGAATTTTGCTTTTCTTCGTCTGTCATAGCACCTGATGATTTACCGTGTCCCGGATCAAGGAGTATAACAGTCTTTCCGTTTGATAAATTCGGTGATGCATATTCTACACCACCTTCCGGAGCAGGTGTTGGCGTTACCGTAATCAGATTGTTTTGCAAAGCGTTTGATTGAATTTCAATAACATATTGATAATTACTGTCGCTTATCCAGTTTATATTTCTAAGATATTCGACTGAAATTAAGGTATAATCACCGGCATTATATACATCTTTAATTCTATTTTCTTTTCCGTTACGAGAAATAGTTTCAGGGATTATAATTTCAGAGGATGACTTTTTTACAGTTGTATTAACACTCAGCGAGCTTTTTTGAGTTATATTTGTCTCTGTCTGACGTTTTTTTATTGTAATATTCAAGCCACAAAGCTGAAAATCTTCCACTGCAACAAAAGGTATATCGCTATCTATAATGTATGAGGTAATCGGTTCATTATTCATTGTAACAGTTGACTCTGAAAATCCTGTTATCTTTCTGTCACGAGACTCATTTTCCATGTTGTTAATGAATCTTGAAGCAATAAAAGCAAGTGCAAAAAACAATAACATACCGAGCAATATATTTCTTGTTTTTCTGGTCATAAATACATCACCATCCTTATATTAATATCATATTAATTCGTCTCATTGCAAGTATATCACAAATAAAAAAAAAAGCAAGCCAAAAGCATGGATTTAACCAAATTGTAACATAAAAGTCAGCGTACTTTAATTAAATATATTTTTCGTCTGAAATTTTTGAATTTTATATTGACATATAATTTATTATGTGTTAAAATGCAAGCAAATATTGATATCGGGAGTTGATAAAAATGAAAATAAAGCATGACTTTCATATACATACTGATTTATCATTATGTGCAAATGAAACAGCAACATTAAGTAATTATCTTGAAATTGCAAAAAATTTAGATTTAAAGAAGCTCGGCTTTGCCGACCATTTCTGGGATGAAAAGATAGATGGTGCAAACGGCTTCTATCAACCTCAGAATTTTGAACATATTTGCGAATTAAAAAAAGAAATTGCAAAGACACCTCATGACGGCATAGAAATTTATTTCGGATGTGAAACTGAATATGATCCGTATCACAGAGGTGTTGCAATAACCGAAGAACGTGCCGAGCAAATGGATTTTATTATTGTTCCAAACTCACACACTCATATGATGATGCCGAAGGATTTTTATGAGCCGTATCAAAAACATGTTGACTTTATGATTCAGGCATACGAAGACATTATAAACAGTAACGTAAGCCGTTATATTACTGCTATGGCACATCCGTTTGAAGCGGTTTGCTGTCCGTATCCAAACAGCATCCTGATTGATATGATAACTGACGATCAGTTTAAAAGATTATTTGATAAAACTGCCGAAAAAGGAATTGCAATAGAGATTAACGTTGCCTCCATGATGAAAAAGACAACTGATGAAATCGAAAAATGTTCGCAGATAAGACTATTCAGACTTGCTAAGGAATGTGGTTGTAAATTCACTTTTGGAAGCGATGCTCACAGCAATACAGCACATGACACTTATCACAACGCTGACTTCGTTGCAAAGCTTCTTGACTTAACAGAAAATGATTTGGCTGATATAGTAAAGAAATAAAAAAGGACTTTGTCCTTTTTTATTTCTTTACTATTTTCCCTTTATACGCTGTAAAATATGATGCACATATGATACAAGCTACTGCCAGAAATACTTTCGGCCGAGGAACAATTCCGTTTATAAAGAGCGTTACAAATGGAGTAAGTACAGGCTTTATAAAAAACGCAAGTGATGCCATAATAGCACCTCCATGCTCTATCGCTTTAAAATAACAAGCATATCCTATGCCCGTAACCAAAAATCCAAGATATAACAAAAGCGATGTATTCTTTACCGTAAATTCAGGAATAATGTCTATCCTCATAACCAAAAGCACAATCAATAATACAATACTTCCTGTTAAAAACACAATTCCGGTCTGAACAATTCCACCTGTTTTTTTCATAAATTTTTGTCCAAGAACTGTATAAAGGCTAAAGCTCAAAGCCGCCACTATTCCCAATAACACCGAAATCAGATTTGTACCTGATGTGAAATCAGCACATATCACAACACCCAAAACTCCGAGAATTAAAGCACACAGCTTTTGTTTATTTATTTTTTCTTTTACTATTATTGCCGCAAAAAGTATTGTAAATACCGAATTTGAAGAGAATATGATAGCTATTAATGCTGGAGTATCTGCCTTTTTTACACCTACCTGTAAAAGCACCATGCTTATACAAATAAACAAAATTCCAAGTAATGTCATTATTCCTATATCTTTTTTATTCAGCTTTATATTATCTTTTTTTATTTTATTCAAAGCCGGCGGAATCAAAATCAAAGCACCGATCATAAATCTCCACAGCGTTATTGCATAAGGATTTACCTCTGATGCGATAAGCTTACTTACAGGCTCTAAAGTAACAAATAAAACCGCTGTTATCAAAGCATATATTAATCCTTTTTTCACTTTATTTAACCTCCAACACTTTATTTATAAATCCATAAATCATATCAGCAAATACACTTCTGCCATCAGCAGTAAATTCTCTTACATATTCACAATGAGAATGATTTCTCATGTAACGAAAATCCACTTTTTCTTCAAAACCAAAATGCTTCAGTGTAGATACAAGCAAGCAATTCTGTTCATATCTGTTTTGCATATCATTATCAGATACAATAATCTGCATAGGTGGATAATTACGTTCACCGCAAACATGGAATATAGGAGCTGCTTCATCAATGATTACACGTCTGTCATCAAGTCCACGTTCAGCCAATACATTAAAATGAACTGTAGGCTGTCCTGCATCCATTACATATCCCGTTATGCTGTCTGCATCAATTTCGTGTATTCCTAAATATTTTTTATCAAAGCACAGCATCTGTGTAAGATAGCCTCCAGCCGAGCTACCACCCACAAATAAGCCTTTTACCTCGCCGTATTGCGACATATTATTATGTACCCACGCCACAGCAGCCGCAGCGTCTCTGATAAACTCAGGATACACAGCAATCGGATACATTCTGTATTCTGCACTGACTACCGCTACACCTTGATTTACAAGATGCTTTATAAAATCATATTCTTTTCTGCTGCCTGTTTTTATTCCACCGCCATGGAAATAAACAAATACAGGAAATGCTTCCGAATCAGGCAAATAAACATCCAGCATTTTCATATAATGCTTTTCTTCGGTATAGTATAAATCTTCTATTATTTTCATTGTCTTATCCTCCTATGGTTTATATTGATTAAAGTATAACACGAGAAAAGCATTTTGTAAAGAATACAGTAAAATATAGCTGCTATATATTGAAATGTACAGTAAAGTATGATATAATAATTGTGAGGTGAATAAATATGGAAACATTACAGCTTAAATATTTTCAAATTACAGCAAAAAACGAAAATATATCTCACACAGCAAAGCAGTTTATGGTGCCGCCATCAAGCGTATCTTCATCTATTAAAAAGCTTGAAGCGGAGCTTGGTGTAAAGCTTTTTGACAGAACAGCAAATAAACTCAAGCTGAATGCTTACGGAAAAATATTTCTTGATGCGGTTGATTATTCTGAAAAAAAATTCAAGCAAGCAAAAATAGATATGTTAAATCTCGCCGAGACTCCTGTCGGCGAAATATCTTTGCTTATATTAACCAACCGTCAGAAGGTTACGGATTTCATTTCGCAATTTAAGATAAAATATCCAAATATAACCTTTAAAATTAAGCACGAGGATTATGCCGATTACTCAAAATATACTGATTTTGACATTATAATTTCTGACAGATTCATTGACACGGATAATTTTGAAAGCAATTTTTATGTTAGCGAAGAAGTTTTCCTTGCTGTTCACAAGAATCACAGACTTGCATCCGAAAAAAAGATTACATTTGAAGATATAAAGAAAGAAAAATTTATATGTATGCCAAAAGGTAGCAGTCTTGGTGATTATATGGACAGGATATTTAAAAAAGCAGGCTTTGAGCCTGATATTGTAATAGAATGTGATGACCCTCACTACATAAGAGAATATTTGAATATGGGTTTGGGAACAACCTTCTTCCCTTCTGTTTCCTGGAAAAATCATATCAATAATAATATTCGACTTTTAAAAATAAATGACGGTCTGTTTCGTAATTCTTATATTTACATAAACAACGATTCTTCAAATATAGTAAGAATTTTTGCTGAAAATTTAATAATTTAAAAATTAACGGGGATGTATTACATCCCCGTTGAATTTTATTCGTTAAATTCAATAGTATGTGCTACAGTACATCCCTGCAAATGATATACAAGCCTATTTTGCTTGAATAGTTCTGTCGATAATCATTTTCTTTAAATCATCCGACAAACGGCTGAAGTACTCAGAATATCCCCCGACACGAACAACAATATTTTTATGCAAATCAGGATTTTCATATGCTTCCTG
This sequence comes from Candidatus Ornithomonoglobus sp., assembly GCA_045537455.1. GTDB lineage: Bacteria > Bacillota > Clostridia > UBA1381 > UBA1381 > Ornithomonoglobus_A. The sequence goes on from JAZSPM010000171.1 coordinate 8,123, forward strand.
AAGCATTTTTGGTGAAATACAGGTAATCTGCATTTGTATTCCGCCAAGCTTCATATATCCCTGAATCAGTGCTTTTAAATTATTATTTTCAAAATCAGGATTTATATTAAAATTCAATACAGGTATTCCTAAAGCACGTTTTAAATCAAGGGCAGTAACACTTTTCAATAGTGCAGCAGCACCCTTTGTATCCTTCCCGAAAATCGCTGCCAAGGAGTCACAAAGAGGTGCAAAATCAGTTCTTCCATCAGGAGTTGCCTTTATTATACTGCCTGCTTCAGCCTGCGACCTAAATTGTATAGATGCCGGCAAAAAGCCTTCTCCTAAATACGGCTTTTTATCATCAAGCATTGAAAAAATATCAGTTGAAAGCTTATTTGCAAAAGCGTCTACATCTTCATTATCATTTCCAAAGCTGTTTTTATGATTCCTTGCCTTTTTAAGAAATTTCGCATCGGCTGATTTCATAAACTCTACAAGCTTAGAAGCTTCAATGGTTTTATCCGCAAAAACACAATCTCTTATTACAAGCATGGAGTCTATTACATTTATCATACCCGCAAAATTAATAATACTCCATTTATATCTTGCACCTCCGTTATTATAATCAAGACCACTGTCAATACAGTCATCAATAAGAAGAGTTCTCATAGGCAGAGGATTATATTTTGCTCTATCCTTTTGAGATTTAGAAATTCCTGCGGTAACTGTGTTTACAATTTCTTGTACCTCGTTTATATAATAATCATAAAATTCATTAAACGAATTTGAAATCATCAACTTCTGATAAATAATATTCTCAAGTATCAGCAAAAGATTTATTCCTGCATCTACAGAGCCTACATTTGACAAGCCTGCAAGCATGGTTTCCGTACATCCTCCACCGCAGAACTTTTTCAAATCCTCATCTTTTATTGTAGGAAACTTATTTTTTAGTCCGCGCATTATAACGTCTTCATTATAAAATGCAGGCTGTCCGTTATTGGTTTTGATTACCTCAAAAGCTTTATCCCATATCTCGTCTGGTGTATTTTCATTTACAAGAAGTTCAATCATAGGTCGTCTTTTTCCTTTTGAAGCTTCAAGACACTGAATTGTAAGCGGATTATAATCTGTCCCCAACGCCATAGAATACCCATCGTTAACATCTAAATTATCATACAGATTCTTTAACAAATCAACAATATCTTCTCCGTTAAAATACGGATACAGTCCTGAGGCAACACAGCCCAGATTATCACAGTTATCAAGATATAAAACAAAATTCCACGAAACAACAGCTTCATATATATTTTCAGCGGGATAAAGAGGCACTTTTTTTAATGCTTCTATAAGCCTTTTATCTGCTTTCACACTTTCAAGATAATTTACACATCTGTCTATGTAAATCCGTATACCTTCAATTACATGTAAAAGACCATCACGCATATCAGTGTCTTTTATTTTTTCAATTCTCGGTACATACGACAGCAACCCTTCCTTTAAAATACGCTCATAATTAGGCATAGAATGGGTATACATATTGCCTGATACTGTATGCTCAGTAATTACAGATGAATGGTATTTGTTAAAATCTGAAACAAATATATCTGCAAGCTCCTTGTCTTTTTTGCTTACAGCATCGTAATCAATGCTCATACCCATTCTATACTGAGGCGAAATCAGCATATTTTTCGGTAACACATTGACAAATCAATATATAATATGGTAAAATCATAACTAAAGGAGATGTGTAATATGCGTTATCATATTTTATCTAATAACAGTTCATCTGTACTAAACATAACTCAAATAGGTTTTAGTGCTGATACGAAAATCACCAGATTTGGTCCCGGAAAAAGAAATTTATACATAATTCATTATGTTACTAAAGGCAAAGGCTACTATAATGGAAATCTTATAACTGCAGGACAAGGCTTGTATCTCCTCAAAAATTCCGTATGCAAAAATAAAAAAAACAAGGACACTTCAAATGTCCTTGTTTTCTATTTTACTGAATATTATCTGTTGTTTGTACTGCTTCCTCAGTTGGCGCAGGTGCCGTCTGATATTCTATATCGTCAAGTCTGTGGAATGTATAACCTTCGCTGATAAGCCACTCTATTGCAGAAGCTAAATAATTAGCTGTTGCCTGCTTTGCTGCTGCATCATGCATAAGCACAACAAGATTATCATAACCTTCTGAGTAATCCTTTAGATACTCCAAAAGCTCGTCCGCATCTTTTGTTTTGCCTTCTGCGTCACCGTTTAATGTGTTCCAGTCGCAGAAATAGAAGCCTGCTTCCTTTAAAGCTTCCTTACTTTCCTGTTTTACAGATGAATATCTGTCTGCACTTGAATTGAATCCACCGCCCGGGAAACGTACAAGCTTAAACGGTTCTTCTCCATCTGTTACAGTCTTTATTGTTTCATAACACTCATTAATTTCTGTCATAAAAGTCTCTGATGAATCATATAATTCAGCATACTCATGATTTTGTGAATGGTTAGCTATGAGGTGTCCTTCCTCATAAACACGTCTTGCCATATCAGGGTTTGCTTTTATAAGAGAACCAACCTGGAAGAAGGTTGCTTTTACATTATACTTACGCAATGTATCAAGAATCTGAGGTGTTATGTTTTTGGTAGGTCCGTCATCAAATGTAAGATAACAACGTTTTGTCTGTCCTGAATCCTCAATAATCTGCATCAGGTTGTTTTCCTCTGATGCTTGCGGAATGGTCATGTCCCATGTTTGTGTAGATGCAACAGAATCAGTCTGCATATTAGTCGTTGTTGAACCTGTCACCTTGCCGTCAATACTTCCTGTTATGGTAGTCGTTCCTGATTCAGGAGCTACCTGCTGAATATTTTGTACTTGTTCCTGAGGAGCTGTTGCATAATTTTTTGCTTCCTGATGATTATTTGATACTACAGATACAGTAACACAAATCAAAGCTATTACACCTGCTAAAGCTATTAGCGAAATTGCGGTACGTATACGCTTCTTTCTCAAGCGTTCGCGTCTGCGTCGCTCGCGGTTTCTCTCCTCAAAACTACTTCGAGTGGCCATTATTCGTCTCTCCTTTTTATGGTTTATGTAATTAATAATATTATTATATACTATTTTACGCAAAAATTCAACATATTTTTTATATTTTTAATAAAAAAATCAGAGAAAAGAGGTATTTTAATGAAAAAACGTATTTTAATGTCGATTTTTGTATTATTTTTATGCAGCTGCAGCACTCAGGAAGCTGTTACAGAACCATCACCTGAACCTACTCCTACGGCAGTTGTTACTCAAAAACCAATAGAAATAGATTTCAATTCACTTTCTACAAAAGTAAAGGGCTGGGGGTTTGTAAGAAAAAAGGGTTCAGCTCCCGATGTTCCTCTTAGTCAACAGGAGGAGCTTACAAAATATGGAGGATATTATTTAGGAAACACCGAAAACAAAGAAATATATCTTACCTTTGATGAAGGATACGAAAATGGGTATACAGCAAAAATTCTTGATGTCTTACAAGCTCACAACGTCCCTGCTGCTTTTTTTGTTACAGGTCCGTATCTTGAGAGCCAACAGGATTTAATAAAAAGGATGATTGATGAAGGACATATTGTGGGCAATCACACGGTACATCATCCTAATCTTGCCCAATGCAGTGAAGAAGAAATAAAAAAAGAGCTGAATGACTTAAATGATAAATGTCAGCAGCTCTATGGATTTGATATGACCTTTATGAGACCGCCCGAAGGTGCATACAGCGAAAAATCGTTAGCTGTAACACAAAGTCTCGGATATAAAACAATACTGTGGAGTCATGCATATAAAGACTGGGATGTGAATCTGCAGCTTGGTACAAACAATGCAATAGAACAAGTTGTACCATATTTTCATAACGGAGAAATTTTATTGCTTCATGCGGTTTCAAAGGATAATGCAGAAGCACTTGACTCAATCATCCGTTCAGCTCACGAACAGGGATATGAGTTCAAGTCTTTAACAGAGCTCAAATAAGATTGGCAAAAAATGAAGCAAATACAACGGTTATAAGCCCTGCTACTGCAACAGATAATGAGCTCATTGCACCTTCTACCTCGCCCATTTCAAGTGCTCTCATGGTTCCGAAAGCGTGTGCTCCTGTTCCCATTGCAACACCCTTTGCAATAGGCTCACGTACTCTGAACAGCTTTAGTATAAGCTCACCGAAAACATTGCCCAAAATACCGGTTATCATTATAACTGCTATTGTTATCGTCACATATCCGCCGAATTCCTGACTTAGTCCCATTCCAATGGCTGTAGTTATGGATTTCGGCAACAATGTGGCGTATTCTTCATGAGTTAAACCAAATACAACTGCAAGCCCAAAAATACTTCCAAGACTTGTAATAACTCCCGAAACAATCCCTGCTACAATTTCAAGAGCGTGATTTTTTAAAACTGTAATCTGACGATAAAGCGGAATTGCAAGCACTACCGTAACAGGAGTAAGAAGATATGATAAATGCTTTGCTCCAAGATTGTAAGCTTCATAGTCAATTTTAAAAGCATTTAAAATAAGAATCAGCACTATTACAGCAAACACAAGCGGATTCATCCATTTGAATTTTTTCTTGAGAAATACACCGACAAAATATATAGCTAAGGTTAATGCTGCACCAAAATATTCACTGCCTGAAAATACATTATTCATTGCCTTTGTCCCCTTTCAATCTTATCATCAGTTGTGTTACAACTCCTGTGATACCAATTACAAGAATAGTTGTTAATACCGTTATCACTATTGCAGGTATCAGCATCTCCTGTAAAGCTACCCATGATGTTATAAGCCCTACACCACCGGGGATAAAAGCAACTCCCATTATTTCAAGCAGAAAATCAGCAGTTTTTTCGACCTTTTCCAATTTAATTATTCCAGTAAGTAATGCTATAAGCATAAGCAGTAATCCGTAAATACTTGCAGGCACAGGCAAAGGAATGAAATATTTCATTAACTCGCCCAATGCACTGATTAATAAAATTATCGAAAATTGATATAAATATTTCACTGTATTAAGCTCCTTCCAAATGCTTCTATCATATTATACCACGCTTGTCTAATCCTGATAAATTTTACATTATTCTAAAATAAGTTTTCCGAAAAATTCAGGAACATGGAAATTCGGAGTTTCAATTTCTATCGGATTCCAGCAAGCATAATGCTCATGCCCTGTTTTGTCTCCGCACTTATAGAAATTCGCATACATTTCATTCTGAAACTCTCCAAAATATTCCTCAATAAAGCTATATGGAACAGTATACTGTAAAATCCATGATTCATCATTAATTTCACTTGTTATAAAAAACAGTTCTTTTTTTATACCGATTCTGTTTCTTGTGGCTTTATCTTTACCAAAGCCTGAAAGTACAGCACCATTTGGGTTAGTTTCAAGATTCATGTATGCATCACTACTGCTTGTACGGAAGAAAAATTCCATACAGCTATCCTCATAAACCTCTGAGTTATCCTCTGTGTTTTTCGTAACAAGAGGCTTCTCGTCTGTTTTAAAATGTACAGTTATACCATAATCAGAATGAACAAGCTTAACGCTTGTTTTTATGTTTTCGGCATATCCTCTCCACGGGAAGTAATCAATATCTGCACTTTCTATACTATCCCATACAGGGCTGTTTATTCCGATTGTATCTTCATTTATTCTTTTTACTATATATTCTTTCATTTTCTATCTCCTTTTTCGTTATGTTCAAAGTATAAACTCGCACATGACAGAATTCGAAACATCTATTCCCCATTTGGTCAAACGGTAATATCCGCCAAAAAACTCAAGTAAACCAAGTTTAATAAATCGGTCAAGAGTTTCCCCATAAACATGATTTAGTTCAGTTCCGAATTTATTCTTAAATACCTCTGCACTGATGCCTGATGTTTTTCTTAATCCAAGCATCATAAATTCTGACATTTCATCATTGCGGCTTAATAATATCTCATCTCTTTTATTACCGGTCATATACTCAGCTATATCGCAAGAATTTGAAAACCGCTTATTCCCAATATAGCTGTGTGCTGCAGCACCAAGCCCTATATATTCATTACAATCCCAATATTTTATATTATGCTTACATTCAAAACCCTTTTTAGCAAAATTTGAAATCTCATATTGTATAAATCCCTTACCTTTTAAAAAATCTAATGTGTAATGGTACATTTCTCTGTCTGTATCATCATCAGGCAATATTATATTCCCCTTTGAGTATTCACGTTCTAAAGGAGTTCCGTCTTCTATTATAAGACTGTATGCACTGATATGGGTTATCGGTAATTCCATGGCAATTTCAAGTGTTTTCCTAAGACTCTCCGGAGTTTGTGACGGTAAAGCTGTCATGAGATCAATATTAATATTTTTAATTCCTTTTTTATTTAACTCATTAACAGTATCATATGCCTGTTTTGCATTATGTATCCTGCCTATAGAAGATAACTCGCTGTCATTAAAGCTCTGCACACCAATACTCATACGATTCACTCCACCATAAATAAGAGCCGACAGTTTATTCTCAGTAACAGTCCCCGGATTAGCTTCGCAAGTAATCTCTGCCTCTGATGAGACTTCAAAAATACTGTTTATTTCTTTTAATAACCTTTCAATCAAAACAGGTGGAAGCACTGTAGGAGTTCCACCGCCTATGAAAATGGTATCAATTTTTTCACCTTGATATTCCTTAGCTTCTTTTATAATGGCATCTATATATGAACTGAATTTATCTTCACATCCTGTTACAGAAACAAAATCACAATACAGACATTTTTTTATGCAAAACGGTATATGAATGTATAACCCTTTCATTACAATCCTCCGTTACAGAAAAACAGGGCTGTTATAAAACAGCCCTATGATTATTCTTCTTCATGGTCGCAGCCGCAATCGCAGTCGCAATCAAATTCTAATTCAATTTCCTTATTACAGTTTGGGCATACGATTGTTGAGTCGCCGTCAAGCATATCAAAATCAATCATTACATCCTCGCCGCAGTTAGGACACTCAAGCTCAAACAACTCGCTGTCAGCATCAAATTCATCATCATAATCGTCATCGTCGTCGTTAAAGCTATAAACATCATCGTCATCATCGTACAAATCAAACGAATCATCAATATCATCAGCTAATGCACAAACTGCATCGTCAATCTCGTCCAACTCTTCTTCAAGCTCATAAATATCATCTTTTACGCACTCTACATCTTCAACAAGATCATCTATGATATCAATTAACTGTGATATAATTTTACCTTCTTCGCTCTTTTCTGAAAGCTTCATACCATCAGCAAGACCTTTAATATAAGAAATCTTTTTTGCTAAATCCTGATTATCCATAACGTAATCAATTCCTTTCCGGTAAATTACTTATTTACACGCTCCATATATTCGCCTGTTCTTGTATCAACTCTGATTATATCTGAGCCGTCAACAAATAAAGGAACCTGTATAACTGCACCTGTTTCAAGTGTTGCAGGCTTTGTTGCACCTGTAGCTGTATTACCTGCAAATCCAGGCTCTGTTTCAGCTATAGCAAGCTCAACAAATGTAGGCGGTTCAACACCGAATACATTGCCCTTATATGACATTACTCGGCAAATATCATTTTCCTTTACAAACTTCATTGCATCTTCAATCTCTGACTTTGCAATATCAAGCATATCGAAAGTCTCATTATCCATGAAATGATAGAAATCGTCGTCTCCGTATGAATATGACATATCCTTTCTGTCTATATGAGCTTCCTCAAATTTTTCTGTCGGTCTGAATGTCTTTTCAACCACACCACCGTTTATTATATTCTTTAGCTTTGTTCTTACGAAAGCAGCTCCCTTACCCGGCTTAACGTGCTGGAATTCAACTATCTGGTATACGTTACCCTCATGTTCAAAAGTTCTGCCGTTTCTAAAATCACCTGCTGTAATCATATTATTAATCCTCCTAAGTATTTATTATAAGCATATATTTCTATTTTAATATATTTTACTATAAATGTCAAGTATTTTTTTGTATTTTATAAAATTCCTTGTATTATGGAGACTCCCAAGTATATAATATCAAAAAAGTATTCAATCTTATTAGGATATAAAAAAATCACTATCGTGACTGTCGTTCGCAAAGCTCACTTCCATAAGTAGGCTTTTTTGTAATTTAGGAAATTACCACTTAAAAGTAGTAATTTCCTAAAAGATAAAAAACTGTGACAAAATAAATTTGTCACAGTTATTATTTATTCTGCTAATTCCTTGTTGATTTTCTCGACCAATGCATCAACATCAGTGCCATGAACCATACAAGCTTCAGCAAGACTTTCACCCTGTGCTGAAGGGCAGCCCAAGCAGTGCATACCGATTTCAAGCAGTAAAGGTGCAACCTTATCTATATCAAGCTTTAAAGCCTCGCCAATAAGTGTATCCTTTGTTACCTGTGCCATTTTTCTCACTCCTTTGTCTTGTTATTAAAGCATTCTTCAAACATATCCTCATCAATAGTTTCAACCTCAAGTAGCTTGTTTCCTACACTCATCAATGATGACATATATTCATTTAGCAGCTCCTCGGTCTTTTTATATTGTTGTGTTAAAATATGTTTTACTTCCTCATCTATATCGGCGGCTATTTTTTCTGAGTATGCCTTTGCGTGACCGAAATCACGTCCCATGAACACCTCTCCGCCTTCGTCGTAGCTTACAGGACCTATATTATCGCTCATACCGTACTGCATAACCATTTGACGTGCTATAGCTGATGCACGCTTCAAATCATCAGAAGCACCTGTGCTTATATCACCTATAACAAGCTGTTCTGCAACACGGCCTGCAAGCAATACAACTATTTTATTAAGCATTTCAGTTTTTGGCATATACATTTTATCTTCTTCAGGAAGATACATTGTAAATCCACCTGCACGACCTCTTGGAACGATTGAAATTTTATGAATAACACTCGTTTTATCAACCACTTTTGCCGCAACAGCATGACCTGCCTCATGATATGCTGTAATTTTCTTTTCTGTTTCAGACATAACTCTTGACGGTTTTGCAACGCCAAGCATAACCTTTATGTTTGCATCCTCAATATCTTTTTTAGTTATCTCAGGATGATTTTTTCTTGCTGCATAAATTGCCGCTTCATTCATAAGATTCTCTAAATCCGCTCCCGAATATCCTGCGGTTGCCTTGGCAACTTTTGAAAGCTCAACCTCAGGAGAAAGCACTTTTTTAGCTGAATGAATTTTTAAAATTTCCTCTCTGCCCTTTACGTCCGGCAAGCCCACTGTTATCTGACGGTCAAAACGTCCCGGTCTTAATAATGCTGGGGCAAGAATATCAGGTCTGTTTGTAGCAGCCATAATTATAATGCCCTCATTTTCTCCAAAACCGTCCATTTCAACAAGAAGCTGATTCAACGTCTGCTCACGTTCATCATGACCGCCGCCCATGCCGGCACCTCTTTGTCTGCCGACAGCATCAATTTCATCTATAAAGATTATACATGGGCGATTTCGCTTTGCCTGTTCAAACATATCTCTTACTCGTGACGCTCCGACTCCGACATACAACTCCACAAAATCAGAACCGCTTATGGAAAAGAACGGCACGTCTGCCTCGCCCGCAACTGCCTTTGCAAGCAGAGTTTTACCTGTACCCGGATTTCCAACAAGAAGCACACCCTTAGGGATTCTTGCACCAAGTGCAGTAAACTTATCAGGATTTTTAAGAAACTCTACAAGCTCCACAAGCTCCGCTTTTTCTTCTCTTGCTCCGGCAACATCTTTAAACGTCACCTTTTTCTTATCATGCATCATTCTTGCACGGGATTTGGTAAATCCGTTACTTCCTGTACGTTTAAACAAGAAGAACACTAACAGCAAAAGAGATGCAAGGCTTATTCCTATATTAATAACTACATCCCAGGAAATTTTAGACTGATAAGCCTCCTGCCTGAGCGTTCCCTCTTCCATCTGAATTGAGATTTCATCGCCGACATCAGCGTATAAAGTATCAACTGACGGTATCGTAACAACCGCATACTTCCCTTTTTTAGTTCCGTCATCAATTTTTGCAGTCACTTCATTACCTTTTATCAGAAGCTCAGTTACTTTTTCGTTTTTTATTGCCTGAATCAAGTCAGAATATACAAGCTTATTTTCGCCGTTAAGCATCTGCCCTACAAACAGATTATACATTATATAAAACACAATAAGCACTGTAAGCCATATTCCTAATCCTTTATAACCTTTTTGCTGCAAAACATCATCTCCTTTATTTTATTATAACTAACTTTACACCAGTAGTATCAAGCTTAAAACGTCTGTCACGGCGTTTATTAATTATATAAGCAATTTCTCCGTTTACTGTAAGTAATGCAATTTTCTTCCTTTCATCTCTCGGAATTTTCTCATCAATAAAATAATCCTTTAATTTCTTCTTCCCTGTCATTCCTTCGGGATAAAAATAGTCTCCGTTACGTCGGTTTCTTATTGTAAAAACAGAATTTTCCGGCACTGTAATTGCATTTTTATCATTCGATTCTTCAAGAATAACTTTTATGCCCAATTCCTTTATTTCAGTTTCTTCACCTATATGAAGCTCATATTCAAAATCAGCTATATCCTCTTGTTTTTTGCGGATTATAAGATAATTGTATTCAAGCACCGCCTCAATATCGTGAGGCAAATCAATTTTTTTGCCCGATTCTGAATTTATAAGCTGTTGAAGGTCATCTATATATGACGATGATATATCAGAAGCTCCCGTTTTTGCTGTAAGCATTTTATATAATATTCGTCTTTGAATTGAAATATGCTCCTGTCTGAAGCGGCTAACATCTATTTTATCGTCTCTTAAACAATTTTGCAAAGCCTTATCCGTTGCAATTTCAAGGAACTCCCTGTCATAGCTTATATTCTCAGCGTTTTTAACTGTTGTTTCTATAAAATTAGCATTAAAGTCATTTTGAATCTGCGGTATAAGCTGTAAACGTATTTTGTTTCTTGTATATACAGTTTCAAGATTAGTACTGTCTGTAACAAAATCAAGATTATTTTCTTTTATATAAGAGAGTATATCCTCCCTTGTAAGCGATAATATCGGTCTTATTATATTACCACGCTTTGCAGGTATACCGCATAGTCCTGCAAGAGATGAACCTCTTATGAAATTCATAAGAACAGTTTCAGCAGTATCGTTTTTATTATGAGCTGTTGCAATTTTATTTATATTATGCTCATTTGAAATTTGCTCAAAAAACTCATATCTTATTTGCCTTCCGCACATTTCCTCCGATATACCTCTGTTCTTCGCTTCTGAAATCACATCGGCGTGTTTTACAAAAACAGGTATATCTAAAAATTTTGCAAAGCATTGCACAAAATCCTCATCCCGTTTAGCTTCTTCCCCTCGTATACCGTGATTTACATGAGCCGCAAACAATTCAATATTCAGCTCTGATTTTAAAGAACATAAAATATGAGTAAGGCAAACAGAATCAGCACCGCCTGATAAACCAATCAGTATACGGTCTCCGGTTTCTATAAGATTATTCTTTTTTATAAATTCAAGAACATTTTTCAACATTATTCTTCCTTCGCTGCATATTCAACATTAGAGAACTTGGTGAATTCACCTCTCCAGCCAAGCTTAAATGTACCTGTTTCACCGCTTCTGTTTTTTGCAACAATACATTCTGCAAGATTTTTATCCTCAGTTTCTTTGTTGTAGTATTCATCACGGTATAAAAACATTACCATGTCAGCATCCTGCTCAATCGCTCCCGATTCTCTCAGGTCACTAAGCATCGGACGCTTATCGCTTCTTGATTCACTCGCACGTGAAAGCTGTGATAGTGCAATAACAGGAATGTCAAGCTCTTTTGCAAGTATTTTCAATGAACGCGAAATCGCCGCAATTTCCTGCTGTCTGCTATCACTTCTTCCACCCGACTCCATCAGCTGTAAATAGTCTATTACAACAAGTGCAAGATTTTGAGTCTGTTTTAATCTTCTGCATTTTGCTCTTATCTGAGATACAGTAATTGATGCCGTATCATCTATATACATAGGAGCAAGCTCTACCTTGTTTACTATTTCACCGATTTTACGCCAGTCATCAGGTTCCATATCACCTGTTCTTATTTTATTTGAATTAACCAACGCCTGAGAGCAAAGAATACGGTTTACTATCTGCTCCTTAGGCATTTCAAGGTTAAATATTGCAACAGTTTTCTTATCAGTTATACTTACGTGCTCAGCTATATTTACCGCAAAACTCGACTTACCCATACCCGGACGTCCTGCAATAAGAATCAGCTCACCGCCATGAAAGCCGCCTGTTCTTCTGTTAAGCTCATTAAAGCCCGTTGATAAACCTGTTATACCGCCTTGATTCTGTGAGTCCTCAACAAGCTGTTGATAGCTGTTATACAGAACCTCATTAATTCGCATAATATCGTTTTGCTCACGGTCTGATGACACATCAAACACAATCTGTTCTGCCTGTTCAAGAATCCTGTCAGATTTATCCGTTTCGTTATATGCCATATCAGCAATACGGTCTGAACACGCAATAAGCTTACGCAAAATAGCTTTTTCACGAACAATATTTGAATAATATCCTACGTTTCGGGTTGTAGGTACTCCCGTTGCCGCATTACGAAGATATTCTATGCCGCCAACAGTATCAAGCTTATCCTCACGACTCAGGCGGTTGCCTACAGTTATGAAGTCAATAGCACTGTTTTCGTTGAATAAATCAAGAATTACTTTAAATATAATAGCGTGCTGTGCAAAATAAAAATCTGTAGGCTTTAGTATTTCTATTGCATCACCGACACAAGCAGGAGCATTTGATAAAATACCGCCGATTACCGACTGTTCAGCTTCCTGACTGTATGGCAATTCTCTTCCCAGAGTTATATTTTCATTTTCCATAATTACTCAGCTTTAACATTTACCTTTAATGTTCCCGTTACGCCTGTATAAAGCTTAACAGTAACATCTGTAACACCTAATGTTTTTATATCGTTCATAACAATCTTTTTCTTATCAATTTTGATATGATGCTGCATCTTCAAACTTTCTGCAACATCTTTTGAGGTTATTGAACCGAAAAGCTTACCGTTATCGCCCGCTTTTGCTGTGATAACTACTTCGATTTCCTTCATTTTTTCAGCAATCTGTTTCGCTTCTTCGGTTTCTGTTCTGATTTTATATTCAAGTGATTCATTCTTGCCCTTTAAATCATTGATATTTGACTTTGTAGCTTCTTTAGCCAAGCCCTTAGGTAAAAGGAAATTTCTTGCGTATCCGTCAGAAACGTTTATCATCTGACCTTTTTTACCTTGTCCTTTTACGTCCTGATTTAATATAACCTGCATATTATGTTATCTCCCTTCAGATTTGTTATTCATTTTCTTTTAAATATTCGCTTACAGCACTGTTAATAAGCTGTATAGTCTGATCAATAGTTGTATCATTTAACTGTGCACCTGCAACAGTCATATGACCGCCTCCGCCAAGCTTTTCTGCTATAAGCTGAACATTTACATCCCCTATTGACCTTGCACTGACACCTGTTGCACCCTCAAGCGGATATACAACAAACGACGCTTTTATATTGCCGATATTAAGCATTTCATCTGCCGCCTGTGCTGCAACAACCTTAATATTTTGATATTTGTCATAGGTCTTTGCTACCGCAATCCCCGGTACGATTTCTGTTGCCGTTTTTACAATGTCAACCTTATGGTCATAATCCATTTTGTTTACATTAAACATTCTCTTAACTGCGATAGTATTCATTCCAAGACGTCTTAAATACGATGCCGCATCAAATGTTCGTACTCCGGTTTTAAACAAGAAGTTTTTTGTATCCATCAAGATCCCTGTATACAAGCACTCTGCCTCTGTCGAGGTTAATGAGCTTCCCAAATCCATATATTCCATAAGTTCCGTTGCCATTTCACAGGTTGATGAAGCATACGGCTCATGATACACAAGCGAGCATGGATTTATGAATTCGGTAGAACGTCTGTGATGGTCTATCAGTACGACCTTTGAACAGTATTCCAAAAGCTTTGAATCCGGAAGCATTGAAGGTCTGTGTGTATCCAAAACTACAAGAAGTGTATTATCTGTAATTTCCTCAAGTATATAATCTACGCTCACAAACATTCCCTTATATTCTGGAAGCTCCTTTAATTCATCATACATCTCTTTTACTGCAGGTGAATTATTGTCATATACAATATATGGAACTTTCCCTAAAGCTCTGACTGCTCTTTGTAAGCCTATTGCCGCACCAAAGCAATCGTAATCAGCCGCACCGTGACCTACAAACACAACCTTATCGGATTGACGTATGAAGTCCTTTAACGCAACTGCGACAGCTCTTGTTTTTACTCTTGTACTCTTTTCATATTCCTTGCTCTTTCCGCCATAGAAGCTGTACTGAGAATCGTCCTTTATACATACCTGGTCACCGCCTCGTCCAAGTGCCATATCAAGAGCATTTCTTGCTGCTGCTTCGTTTTCGTTTATAGACCCTCCGCAGCCTATACCGATACTTATAGAAACAGGAATACGAATATTCTCACCTATTGCACGAACATTATCAAGTAGCTTAAATTTATCCTCAGTGAAATTTTTAAGATACTTATGCTCAAAGATAACAAAAAATCTGTCTCGGTCTGTATTCTTTATAATTGCTTTTCCACTGTCAGCCCATTCGTTAAGATTTTTTCTTATCTGAGATGTTATCTGCTGATGCTCATTATCATTAACACGCTGTAACACTTCTTCATAGTTATCTATATTTATAATCGCTACATCAGTTTTTTCACTTTCATAAAGCTCACGTAACTCCGTTTCAGTTGTTTCATCAATAAAATACAAATAAATTGATGTTTTATCTTCAACTGTAACAGCTGATGAGCTTTTATCGCTAATCATACTTCCGATTACATGGTATTTTTTATCCTTTAAAGTAAGATTAATGCTTATATTAGAAGCATTTTTTAGTACAACACTCCACTTTATATCAGGAATAAGACGCTCAAGCATACACTCAAGCATATCTGTATCGTCCATGATTTTGGCAAAATGGTCATTATACCATCTTACTGAACCGTCTATGTGAGTTACTACCATAGGTATCGGAAAGCTTGACATTATATTTGAAGAAACAGGGTTGTTTTCCGTTCCAAGCAAACGTATATATTCAGTAATTACCGTTTTTCTGTTATATCTGAATACGATAAAGTATATAAGCGAAAAAACACCTATTATCAAATCAGAAATACCAATATAAAAATGTCCGGCTATCATTGAAGCTATACCGCTTATTGTAAACAGCATTGATAATCCCAAGCTTGCCAAAACCAAAAAGCGCATAGTCTGACCGTATCGTTTTCTCATATTCTATCCTTTCATTATCAGCAAAACATAAGTATACCATTTTACTAATTTTATCACATTTTAAAGCAATAGTCAATAGATATAGTATTTTTTTCTTATTTTAGAAAGCAAAAATCACGGCATTCACCGTGATTTTTATAAATTATTTAATCTGTGCTTCTACAAGACTTTCGCTGCAATAACGCTCACGAAGCTTTGGTTTTTCTATTTTACCTGTAGGATTTCTCGGAACATCCGCAAAAATAATCTTTCTCGGACGCTTATATCTTGGCAGCTCATAACAGAAATTATTAATTTCCTCTTCACTGCAAGTTCTATCCGGCTTTAGCTCTATAATAGCAACCGCAATTTCTCCGAGTCTTGCATCAGGCAAACCTATTACCGCAACGTCCTTTATTGCATCGTGACGTCTTAAGAAGTCCTCAATCTGAACAGGATATAAGTTTTCTCCGCCTGAAATAATAACATCTTTTGCTCTGTCAACAAGGAATATAAATCCGTCCTCATCTTCACGGGCCATATCCCCGGTAAGAAGCCATTCACCTTTAAGAACCTCTTCTGTCGCCTTTTTATCATTATAGTAGCAAGTCATAACACCGGGGCCTTTTACTGCAAGTTCTCCGACTTCGCCCTGCTTTACCGTCTCTCCGTCACGGTCAACAATTTTTACTTCCCAACCATATCCGGCTTTACCTATTGCACCAACCTTATGTATATTTTCAACACCCAAATGAACACATCCCGGTCCAATTGATTCGCTAAGACCGTAGTTAGTATCGTATTCATGTTCAGGGAAATACTGCTTCCAACGCTTAATAAGACTTGGTGGAACAGGCTGTGCACCTATATGCATCAATCTCCATTGATCAAGCTTGTATTGTTCAAGATTTATTTCACCACGTTCAATCGCATCAAGAATATCCTGAGCCCATGGAACAAGCAACCATACTATTGTACAGTCCTCCTCTGAAACAGCACGCAATATCCATTCTGGCTTAATACCCTTTAATAATACTGATTTTCCGCCTGAAACCAAGCTACCGAACCAATGCATCTTAGCACCTGTATGATATAACGGAGGTATGCATAAGAACACATCATCCTTTTGCTGTCCGTGATGATTCTGTTCAACTAAAGCTGAGTGAACAAGGCTTGTATGATTATGTAAAATAGCTTTTGGGAAGCCTGTTGTACCAGATGAGAAATATATAGCCGCATCATCAGTATCTGCTATTTCAACATCAGGTGCTATGCTTCTCATGAATTTTACAAGATAATCATAGCTCTCTGCAAAAGTAGGACACGATTCACCTACATAGAATATCTGCTTCACTCTTGGCAGACGGTCGCATATTTCTTCAACTCGTCCTATAAATTCAGGTCCGAACACAAGCATATCAGCTTCTGAAAGCTCAAGGCAATATTTAATTTCATCTGCAGTATAGCGGTAGTTCAAAGGAACTGCTATTGCTCCTGCTTTCAAAATACCAAAATATATAGGCAACCATTCAAGGCAATTCATAAGCAGTATTGCAACCTTGTCGCCTTTCTTTATTCCGCGGCTCAATATAAGGTTGGCAAAACGATTTGCTTTCTTATCAAATCCAAGCCACGAAATTTCCTGTCTGCCGGCATTCATAGGGTTTGTTTCAATCAACGAATATTCTCTCCATGTAACCTTTGAATGTTCCATAACTGTAGGATTAATTTCCACAAGTGCTGTATCCTGTGGGAACTCTCTTGCGTTCTTTTCCAAAAATTCTGTAATAGGCATTTTTATAACTTCCTTTTTGTTTATTTTTCAAACACTTTTTCTAAGTGTTCATCATCAAATTTCTTTGTAAATGCAGATACAACCGGTACTACAACAAGTGATACCACCATAGCTGCAACACCCATTTCAGGTGCTTTTGCAGATGCTGCCTTAAATGCTACACCAAATCCGGCATCGCCCGCATTCATAGCTGTAAGGATTATTGTTGTTACAATAACAGTGAAGAATCCGCAAATCATACCTGCCCAAGCTCCTGCTTTTGTGGTTTTCTTTGAATAAATACCCCATACATAAGGACCTATAAAGCAGCCTGATACAATACCCCAGCTAAATGACATAATATTTACGATAATCGGAATGTTCTGAGTTGCAAATATGTACGAACATGCAACGAATACCAAACACAAAACTCTCGTAAACAGCATTTCCTGTTCTTTGCTGTAGTTTTTCTTTATTGTTGGCACAAGGTCAACAGAAATTGCTGATGCCGATGTAAGAACAACAGAGGAAAGTGTTGACATTGACGCTGATAAAAGAAGCAGTAGTATTACAGCAAGAATAATTATAGTTGCCATATTGCTTCCAAGTGACTCTATAAGTAATGAAGGTATTACTGAGTCGTGTCCGCCTTCAGGAAGCTGATTATTAAGAACCAATCTTGAAAGTGAACCGATAAAATACGCACCTGCACCGATTATTAAAGCAAATAAGGTTGAAACAATCGTTGCTGTTTTTATTGATTTATCATCTGATTTTACTGCGTAGTATTTGCTTACCATCTGAGGTAAGCCCCAAGTACCGAAGCTTGTAAGCATTATATTTATACATAAGAACTTCCACGAGCCTCCGCCCCACAAGCTTGTAAGCTGAATAGAAGGTGATTCAACCTCCACAGCCGCAAGGTTCTGATAAAACTCTCCAAAGCCGCCTACGCTCTGATGATTGACAACGGCAATTATCAGAGCAAACACACCGAATATCATTATAATACCCTGAACAAAATCAGTATAAGCTGTTGCAACATATCCTCCAAGCATTAAGTATATAGCAGTAATAACAGCGATTATAAGCATCCATGCTGATGTAGGAACACTTGGGAATATTGCACTGAACATACTTCCAAGTCCCTTATAAACTGCCGCTGAATACGGTACAAGAAATACAAATATAATAACCGCAGCAACGACCTTAAATGCTGTTGAAGCATATCTGCCTTCAAAAAACTCCGGCATTGTCTTTGAACTCAATGTGTGAGTCATAACTCTTGTACGCTTTGCAAGAAGCTTCCATGCAAGCCAGCAACCAAGCACTGCATTACCAATACCAATCCATATTGAACCTAAACCTATATCCCATCCGTGCTTACCTGCATATCCTACGAATATTACCGCAGAAAAATAAGAGGTTCCGTAAGCAAAGGCACTTATCCACGGTCCGACGTTACGACCGCCGAGCAAGAATCCTTCTATTGCCTGCGTCTTCCTCCAACTGTAAACACCAATAATTACCATTACGATTGCAAACACAATCAAAGCCACTATTGTGACTGTCTGAGCTAACTGTAAATTCATAACTTTTACCGTCCTTCCATATTACATTTAATTCTTTTGTTTTTTTTACTTCTGCTATACTGCAAATACTACATTTGCTATTATAACATATAATTATATCAAAATAAAGCGTTTTTTGTATTTTTGTGAATTTTATACAATAAAATAATTTTTATATAAAATTATTAAACAAATAGGAGCATCTTAAAAGATGCTCCTATTATGCTCATGTGATATTAGAGACAAAATTTTTTAGGTTTCCCCTTAAGGGGAAGCTGTCACAAGGTGACTGATGAGGTGCAGATCTAATTTACCACCTGAATACCATTCGGAATAATAACCCTATTTTCTTCACCTAAATTCAGTTCTATAATACCATATGGCGTTGGAATTGATATATTTGCAAATTCAAGTCCGAACAAATTCGGATTTAATGATATTTTCTTAAATCCCGGCTCAAGTATTTTTAAGCCTGAAAGCTTTGACGGAAGCTGATACGAAGGAGTAGCTCCCCATGCATGGCTATGGTCATATCCATAACCCTGACATTCCTCTCCCCAAGCCTCTTTCATTCCTTTATCACATTCAATTATAAGCTTATCCCACTTATGTATTTCTTTTAGTCCGTACTTTTCAAACAATCCGCTCTTATACAAGGCTTCAAGCTCAAAATGCATAAAATACGGCTGTACGTCAATAAGCTCATCATCTATAATTACACGCTCCATAAGCTCAGAGTCTGATATATCTTCACATAATCCGTACAGAACCGCCAATATATTAACGTGCTTTGTATAGTATCTTTTTTGTGAATTTTCAGGAAGCCATTTATTAGTGTCGCTATGAGTGTTAAAACCGTTAAAATACAACTTATTTTCTTTGTCATAGAAGCATTCATTAAATGCTTTTTTCAAAGCCGCCGATCTGCTGTTATATAAATTCTGTTTATTTTCATCCTGCATAACAACAGCTATTTTTTCAGCATAGCAAAGAGCATTGTAGTAAAAAGCAGTAAGCGGTGCCTGTCCCAATGACTTTGGCGGATGATGCATACTGTATTCATCAACCGCAACCCAGTCAATAAACATATAGTTCGGTGCATACTCAATAACACCGTTTTCACCTATATACGAATCAAAAAGCTCCATCAGACGTTCAAGCACATCAGCAACCTCTGCAAAAACACTCTCATCTCCGCTGTACATATAGTAATCATACAGCATATTAACCCATATAAGGCTGTAGCTTGTATGGAACATTTTTGCATCCGACATACGCATTTCTTCTGCAGTTCTTACTATGTCAAATCTTGATAATGTATAGTCCCCAAAGCAGTAATACGCAATAAGACTTTCTATAAAGTAGTCTCCCGTACAACCAAGATTTTCCTGATGCTTAGGACTGTCAAGCTCTATACTTTGACGGCATATATCGGTTGTATGCTTTCCTACTTCATAAATTTTATTAAGCATCTCATCACTACACGAAAAACTGCCGTTGGTTTTTATAGGATAATGCGAATAAATTAAAGAAATATCTTTTATATTTACATCGCCATTAACCGTCAGATATAATTCACCGACTGATTCCATATGCAGCATACGCATATTTACACTATCGTCGCCTTTAATATTATAAACTACCCAGTCGTTGTATTTTGTTTCTCTTGCTTTAAGCTCTATTTCATATAACTTATCTGCTTCAATCTCAAGACAAATATATCCACCGTAGATTTTATCAAACTGAACCTCAAATTCATTATCATTTATCTGAACAGTTTTTTCGGGCTTTATCTTTATTTCTTCAAGATTTGATATTTGCGATTTCTTTAAATTCCAAACAGACTCCACTGTTTCGACATTCATCCAAATTGAAGGCTCAACAGTAAAATCAATATTTTTAGGATTCAAATATTGACCTTCAATTCTTCCGCTCCATGTTTTATCTGTCCCGAATTTCTCCAGCTGATTATCCTCATACGTAACAGTGTACTCAACCCATAAGCCGCCTCTACCGCACGAGACCTCACACTGAACCTCAGGCAAAAGCTGAACATTTACATAAAATTCAAGTTTTTTACCAATATTTTGTAATGTATATGTATTATAGTACTGTACAGGCATAGGCTGCTTCATACCGTAATCACCACCCGGAAGTGCAGGACCTACACCCATACATTGACCATTTATATACAGCAAATATTTTACATCAGCAAATATATTTACCGTTACTTCTTTTACAGGCTTTTCAAAAAAATGCTCTTTCTTAAAACCTGCGACAGTATAGCTGTACCCTTCTTTATCACAGAAAAGTGTGTAAAAGGACTTTTGAGGATATTTATCTTTATTAAGCCATATAAATTCAGCCATTAAAATACTCCTTATTCAACCTTGAATATATATTCTGTTACAGTATCATATGCTTTGCCTTTTTTCAGCACAGGTCCCGGATAGTGACTATGCTCCATAGCATTAGGGAAGCACTGTGTTTCAAGACAAAACGCATTATGAGAACCATACTTTTGTCCGTCTTTATAACTTCCCTCTGACAACATATTTGCAGTATAAAGCTGTACTGACGGTAAATCTGATTTAACCTCCATACTGATTCCTGTTTTAAGACTCTTAGCAACAGCAAAAGTTCTGAAGCCTCTGCCGTCTATTATGAAGTTATGGTCATATCCGCCAAACATCTCAGTCTGCTCAAAATCCGAATTTATATCCTGACCGAACGGCTTAGGAACTCTGAAGTCAAACGGTGTTCCCTTAACTGACCATACCTCACCTGTAGGCATACAAGCCTCGTTATTAGGTGTAAAGAAGCTTGAATTCATTTGAAGAATCTGTTCATCTATAACGCCAGAATCATGACCACTCAAGTTAAAATAGCTATGGTTTGTAAGATTACATACAGTATCCTTATCACATACTGCATAATAATGAATCTTAAATGCATTATACTTTGTAAGCGTATATGTCATTTTTAATTCAAGAGTTCCCGGGAAGCCTTCTTCTCCGTCCGGTGATGTGATTGACATTACAAGTGCCGGTTCTTCGCCGTCCTGTTCTTCAACATTCCATACCTTTTTATCAAAACCAACTAATCCGCCATGCAAGCTATTTCCCTTTTCATTTGCACCGACCGAATATTCAACACCATTAATAGTAAATTTACTGTTTGATATTCTGTTAGCATGACGTCCTATAGCAGCACCAAGATAACCTGAATTATTTTCATATTCTTCAAGATTATTTCTGCCAAGAACTACGTCTGTTTTGTTTCCGTTTTTATCTTCAACATAAATATTCTTTATAATTCCGCCTAAGCTTAAAATCTCAGCCGAAAGACCTTTTCCGTTATCAAGCTTATAGCAGTATACCTTTTCACCTGATGCTCTTGTTCCAAAATCCATTTTTGTTATTGACATATTAAATTCCTCCAATTCATTTATATGGTAATATATTATCATTATCACGGATAAAAGTCAATATTTTTTTGATATTTTTTACCTGTATGGAAATAATAAAATCAAATATTTAATAAGAAAGGTTTGTTAGTTATGGAAAACAAAACCGAATTAATTGAACAAAAAAGTATCGAAAACTTTGGAACAATAGAAACAAAGACTTCAAGAGGTACAATTCGTTGTCTTAATATTATAGGTCAGGTAGAGGGACATATGGTACTTCCGCCTCAAAACAAAACCACAAAATACGAACACGTCCTGCCTGAGCTTGTAGCTATAGAGGAAAATGAAGATATTGATGGGTTACTGATATTATTAAATACAATCGGCGGCGATGTTGAAGCAGGGCTTGCAATAGCAGAGCTTATTGCAGGAATGAAAAAGCCAACAGTATCGCTCGTTCTTGGAGGCGGTCACAGCATAGGAGTACCTCTTGCGGTTGCTTCTGATTATTCGTATATTGCACCTACCGCAACAATGACAGTCCACCCTATACGTATGAGTGGAGTTGTTATCGGGGTTATGCAGACATTTCAGTATTTTGAAAAAATGCAGGACAGAATAACTGAATTTGTAGTAAATAATTCAAAAATTTCAAAAGAGGATTTCAGAAAGCTTATGCTTACCACTGATGACATTGCAAATGACGTAGGAACCGTTCTTTTTGCACAACGTGCTGTTGACTGCGGAATAATAGACAGCATGGGCGGTCTGAATGATGCTCTGGAAAAGCTATATGAGCTTATTGAAGAAAAGAAATAAATATCACTTTTTATATTCCGTAGGTGAACATCCACATATACGTTTAAAGGTCTTGTAGAAATTACTTGCCGAATTAAAACCGCATTCAAAGGCAGCTTCAAGTATATTTCTTTCACCTGATTGCATAAGTGACAAAAAATGCCTGATACGACAATGGGCAATATAATCAGCCGGAGTAACACTAACGTACTTGCGAAATGTACGTGAATAGTGCCCTATACTCATTCCTGCGTTATCTGCAAGTATTTTTAAATTTAAATCTGATTTCAGATTTGAATTTATGTATGCAGTCGAATCGGCGATTGCCGCTGTCGCTGACAAGTCACAACGCAAACTATTACTGAGTGCGTCGGGAAACTGACTATCATATATCCGCCCCGCCTTAATAAGCAATTCAATAGTGTATGCTAACAGCAGACTTTGTGACTGTTCACCTGCCATTTCATTTCTTATAGAATCATAAACTGACAGTAAATCCGGTGCAGTCAGCTTATGTGTAAAACTGTCACTGCGACCGTAAAAGCAACGCAGACAATCGGTTGAGCCTACCGATGTTAAAAATGCAATCTTAAAAGAATATGCTGCAATTTTTAAATCCTCAGACGCTGAAATACGTCGTCGAGGCTCTAAATTATTGAGAAAAATCAAGTCTCCTGCAGACGCATTGAATACCTCACTTCCAATCTGCCATACCGTATTACCTTGAAGAATGCGTACAATGCACAATCCTTTATATTTATTATATTCCTGATTTACTGATGCATAAAATTCCTTATAATTACTGTTTGGAGTTGTATAATTCATTTCCTCGTTCATAACATCACATCCTTTAAAAATCTCATAAAAGTAGATATTTTTATCATAAAAAGAGAGGATAACAGATTGAATTTATGATATATTAATATTAACACATATTAAAAACAGTGTCAATAATAATATTTCAAAGGAGAATAATATGAACACAGAATATCTACATAATTCAATATGGCATCGTTTTATCCGTATGCCTTACGGTCATTTACTTGATGCCGCCGATACAGACGGTAACGCCTTTATTCCTACAGCAGAGGAATGCAGAAACTGTATTCCGAATATCATGAGTTATACAACATCTATTGCGGACTGTGCGTTTTTCGGAGGACTGTATCTTTACGGACTGTGCGAAAAATATGATTTAGCACCTGATGAAAAATTAAAGCAGGAAATCAACATTCTTGTTGACGGACTTCTGTTACTTTGCGATGTAAGCAAGGTGGACGGATTTATCGCAAGAGGTGTCGCTGATGACGGAGTAACTCATTATCCTACAACTACAGTAGACCAAGTCGGACCATGGTTGCTTGGAATTTGGCGTGTAATCCATTCAACTGTTGCTGATGACGATTTGTGCAATAAAATTCGTCCACGTCTTATCCGTACATTAAAAGGTATAGTAGCGGCAGACTGGCATCTTCCAATCGAATGGAAGGGCAAGACAAACGGCGGTTTAGTACGCAAGGACTGGCGTGGTGTGTCACAGCTTTTATTCAGTGCTGCCGCTGCACGTGAATTAGGAATAATAACAAACGAAGATTTTGAAAAGCTTGTATCGGAGAAGCCTGACAATGGAATTTATAACCGTGCAGAGATTGCCTCGAACGGATTTTCAGGAGATATGATTAGAAATACAATATTAGCACAATTCTGGATTAATATTCCTGCACAGCTTGCACTTCGTGAGCTTGTTTCTCTTGATACCATACGTTCCGAATATTATAAACACGGACTGTCAGTAAACGGAACTGCTGTAATTGGATTTTTAAGAGATTTTGATAATTACAACAAGGATAACTTAGAATTTAATCATAACTGGCGTGAGATAATACCGGAAATTCAGCCTTGGGCAACTTATGATGAAGCATTTAAAGAAGCACAAAGATTAAACGGCTTATGGGGCGGTCAATATAATAGACTTAGGGATATAGAACGAAGAACCATAAGTCAGGCATTTTTCGGTGCATGGATTGCCATTGTTAGCGGAAACGAAAAAGCTGTAGATTATGCATATAAATGCCTTTGCGAAGCGGTTGAAACGGTTGATTGGGATAAGGTCGGACAAAGCTATGCCTTTGCTGTGGAGGCTGCAATATACTGTTATGAAAAATCAAAATAAAAAGAGAATGGCTTAAATGTCATTCTCTAATTCATTCCGAATATTACCATAGCTATGTTAAAGTAAATCAGAAGTGAGGTACTGTCTATTATGGTTGCCATAAGAGGTGATGCGGCAAGTGTCGGGTCAATGCCGATTTTTTCAGCACACATCGGAAGCATAGCTCCTATAAGCTTTGATATTATAACAGTGGCAATAAAAAAGCCATATAATGCGGCTTTTAGCATGTTTTAATACACACGAAAAAAGACAAGATATAAACCTTTCGGTTTAATCTTGTCCTCATATACATAATTTAAATCCCGGAAAACTTATATTATATCGACTGAGACCTTCTTATTTTCCTTAGCTGCCGCAGCCTTTACAACGGTTCTGATTGCTTTTGCAATTCTGCCCTGCTTTCCGATTACCTTGCCCATATCGCTTTCTGCTACTCTGAGCTCCAATGTCACCGTCTCTTCCTCGCCGCTGACTTCTTGAATGTCTACCTTTTCCGGATAATCGACAAGCGACTTGGCTATTACTTCCAATACTTCTTTCATCAGCCTGTCCTCCGAAATTACATAATATTAGCCTTCTTTAAAAGTGCCTTTACAGTATCTGTAGGCTGTGCACCGTTACCGATCCACTTCTTTATAGCCTCTGCATCAAGATTTACTGTTGCAGGATCTGTAAGAGGATTGTATGTTCCAACCTCCTCAATAAATCTACCACCACGAGGATATCTTGAATCTGCTACTACAACTCTATAGAAAGGAGCTTTCTTAGCACCCATTCTTCTAAGTCTGATTTTTACCATTATTTTCACCTCCCCAACAAAATTTTGTATATAAGCTTTACTTAATACCTTAATCACATACCGGGCATTCCCCGTCTTAATTTTTTAAGCATTCTCTGCTGCTTGCCGCCGCTGAATTGCTTCATCATTTTCTGCATATCCTCAAACTGCTTCAAAAGCTGATTAACATCCTGAACTCTGGTTCCGCTTCCTTTGGATATTCTGACCTTTCGGCTTGCTCCGATTATCTTAGGATTACGTCTTTCCTCCATTGTCATAGACTGGATAATCGCTTCAATATGCTTAATTCGCTTTTCATTCTCCTCAGTATCTACGCTTTCAAGCATTTTTTTATCAACGCCCGGCAGCATACCGAGTATCTGCGAAAATGAACCCAATTTCTTTATTTGTCTTAACTGCTCCAAAAAGTCGTCAAGATCAAACTGCTGTTTTCTTATCTTTGCTTCAAGCTCTCTTGCCTGTTTATCGTCAATCGCTTCCTGTGCTTTATCAATAAGAGTAAGCACATCACCCATTCCGAGTATTCTTGACGCCATTCTATCGGGATGGAAAGCTTCGAGGTCACTCAGCTTTTCACCTACAGATGCAAATTTAATTGGCTTTCCTGTTACCTGCTTTACTGATAACGCCGCACCACCTCGTGTATCACCGTCAAGCTTTGAAAGGATAACACCCGTAATATCAAGCTGTTCATTAAACGATTTAGCAACATTTACGGCATCCTGACCTGTCATTGCATCAACAACAAGCAATACTTCGGTAGGCTCAACCTCTGATTTAATATTTGCAAGCTCATCCATAAGCTGTTCATCTATATGCAAACGACCTGCCGTATCCAGAATAACCGGGTCATTTCCGTGCTTTATAGCATGCTCAACCGCTTGCTTTGCAATCGTAACAGGATTTGTATCAGTTCCCATTTCAAACACAGGAATCTGTATCTGATCACCCAAAACCTGTAATTGCTTAACAGCCGCAGGTCTGTACACGTCACAGGCAACCATAAGAGGACGTCTGCCCTGCTTACGAAGATTCAACGCAAGCTTACCTGTTGCAGTTGTTTTACCTGCACCCTGCAAGCCGCACATCATAATTACCGTAGGAACCTTATTTGAAAATTCAAGACGTGATACCTCTCCGCCTATCATCTGAGTAAGCTCTTCGTTTACTATCTTTACAAGCTGCTGTGCAGGAGTAAGAGATTCCATAACCTCCTGTCCGACAGCCTTTTCAGAAACAGCCGACACAAATTCTTTAACAACCTTAAAGTTAACGTCCGCTTCAAGTAATGCAAGCTTAATCTCACGCATAGCGTCTTTTATATCCTTTTCAGTAAGCTTACCCTTTCCTTTGAGCCTTTTAAAAACTCCCTGAAGCTTATCTCCCAAGCTCTCAAATGCCACGTCAGCTGCCTCCCTTCTGATTTTTAAATATTACTTTCAATCTTTTGAAGTATTTCTTTTATTTCTTCTGCCCCGTCAAAGGTATTTGTTTTTTTAAGAATGTCGTTAATTTTACCGATTTCTTCTTTTATGTCAGCAAATCGTTTTGCAAGACCGAGTTTTTCTTCAAGCTCTGCAAGCTGACGTTCACCATGCTTTATTGCATCTCTTACACCCTGACGGCTGATTTCAATTTCTTCGGCAATTTCTGCTAAAGACATATCGCTGTTATAATACATATCAAGTACATCGTAGCGTTTGTCTGTGAGCATTCCGCCGTAAAAATCCATCAGTATCGCAATACTTAAATCCTTTGCCATAACATCACCTGTAAAGTATTTTATCTTTACACCATTAACGATTATACACTATACTTTCCGATTTGTCAATACTTTATTTCAAAAAATATGTAAATTTTATTTAATTTTTCACAGCTCAATTTGTTCAATTTGTATTTATAATATTTTTTATATTGTATTTCATAAAAAAATATTATATAATTACCTTATAATTATATGAAGGATGAGTTTAAATGTTTAATAAAAATTCGTTACTACTGTATGCAGTAACTGACCGTTCATGGTTAAAAAGCGGAGAAACTCTCGCTGATGCCGTAAAAAAAGCACTTGAAGGCGGCGTTACTTTAGTACAGCTTCGAGAAAAAAATATAAGTACAGAGAATTTTATAAAATCCGCTATTGAAATAAAAGCTATATGTAAACAATATAATGTACCGCTGATTATAAATGATAACGTTGATGTATGCCTTGCCGCTGATGCCGACGGTGTTCATTTAGGTCAGGGAGATATGCCAGTGAGAGAAGCCCGGAAGCTTTTAGGCAGTTCAAAAATAATTGGTATTACTGCAAAAACGCCTGAACAGGCTATCGAGGCACAGAACAGCGGTGCTGATTATCTTGGTTCAGGAGCAGTGTTCGGAACCTCTACAAAAAGCGATGCAAAAAAAATGAGTATTGAAACATTAAAATCCATTACAGAGGCTGTATCAATCCCCGTTGTCGCTATAGGTGGAATTAATTCATTAAACATAGAGCAGTTGGCAGGCTCAGGCATAAGCGGTGCCGCTGTAGTATCAGGAATATTTGCGGCAGATGATATAACTGCAGAAGCAAAAAAAATAAAAGAAAAGATAGGAAGCTTAGTATGAAAACAGCACTAACAATAGCAGGCTCGGATTCAATCGGCGGTGCCGGAATCCAGGCGGATTTAAAAACCTTTTGCGCAAACGGCGTTTACGGAATGAGCGTAATCACTTCCGTAACATCGCAAAATACGCTCGGAGTACATGATATATTTGACATACCCGTAAATCACATCAAGTCACAGCTTGATGCAGTTTTTACGGATATATTCCCCGACGCAGTAAAAATAGGAATGGTATCGTCTGTTGAAATAATCAATTCAATCGCAGATTCAATTATAAAATACTCTCCTGAAAATATTGTCCTTGATACCATTATGATTTCAACGAGTGGACGTAAGCTTTTATCTGATGATGCACTTTGTGCACTTACAAATAAGCTATTCCCCCTTGTTGATATTATTACCCCTAACATTCCCGAAGCTGAAATTTTATCAGGATTCAAAATTTCAAACAATCAGGATATGGAAAAAGCCGCAAATATTATTTCAAACAAATACGGCACATCTGTTTTACTAAAGGGCGGTCACGGCATTAATAACAGCAATGATTTTCTGTTAACAAAAAGAGGCGGCAGGTGGTTTAAATCCGAAAAAATAAATAATCCAAACACCCACGGGACAGGATGTACACTCTCCTCTGCCATAGCCGCAGGGCTTGCAAAAGGATTGAGTATTGAAAATTCAGTTAGTGAAGCAAAAAAGTATATTTCAAAAGCATTAGAGGCAATGCTTGATTTAGGAAAAGGAAACGGACCGGGGATGTCCCTGATTTTGTGTAAACTCCAAAATGATAATATAATCTAAGTTTTTTTGAGGGGTGAAATCCACATTTCAGGATTTTATCCCTCAGCTACAATATAACATAAAAATGCGAGCATGTCAAGGGCGCCCTCCA
>JAZSPM010000017.1:0-5878 GCA_045537455.1 Candidatus Ornithomonoglobus sp.
GCTGCAAGGAAACCTTCCGCAGGCGTGCTGTCGCACTCCAAGGGAGGTTGACGAAGCAGATGACGTGCATAGCTGTTTTTTCTCAAAAGGGGTTTTTAGAGATGCCCTTAATGCATAGCATTCTGATATGATATGCACATTTGATTTTCTATTTTCGTATCTCTGTTGCAGAAATAGATGCATCATAACAAAAACAGACCTGAACAGTATTTTGTGTTCAGGTCTGTTTTTTATTGGGTCAGTATCAAAGAACTCTTATGGCTTACAAATCAAGGGATTCTCTAAAAATCGGGATACGAGCGAAATTCCGTATATAACAAATATCAGTTTCAAGGTTTGGCAACGCAACAAATGGCATTTGTTATAGGGCATCTCTAAAAACCCGTTTGATTAAAGAAAAAACAGATAGGTGCGGCAGCTGCAAGGAAATCTTCCGAAGGCGTGCTGCCGCACTCCGAGGGAGATTGACGCAGTAGCTGTTGTGCATAGCTGTTTTTTCTCAAAAGGGGTTTTTAGAGATGCCCTATAGTAAGATCGCCCTGAGGGTGGTTTTTAGAGGTTCCCTCAAGCAATTGAAGCTTCATCGCTGATAACCGTTTCTCCTGTTTCCATATCTGTAATTATACAACGATAGGTTTCATAAAGTCTGTAATTACTAACTAATACGGATAATGTTGCAGTATTTCCACCGCTTGCCCAGCTATAAGTAGATATATTATTATATTCAAATCTTTCTCCATTAAGCGAACCACATTGCCATTGATAGGAATAGCTTCCGCTTCCGCCAATTGGGTTTACTGTAAACTTTGCTGTCTGACCAATACTGCAATTTGAATTTTCAGGCTGTTCTGAAATTTTCAGTATGAGTCTTGCACTTACAGGCTCACTGGTAACTGAATTCCCATTTTCATCTGTAATTATACAACGGAACGAGCAATCACCAGCATATCCAATATCATCCATAACAAGTGTATCTGTATAGCAGCCACCGTATTCAGCATATTCGTCAATTATATTCTGCCAACCCCAATCAGAAAGTGCAGGCTCAAAATACTGCCACTGATATTCTAAATCACCTACTCCAATAGCTTCAACAGTAAATCTTATTACTTCATTTTCATCACATATTACATCCTGTGGCTGTGTAACAATTTTGAGTTTCTGCCATGCTCTTACTGATTCGCTGATAGCTGAATTACCATTTTCATCTGTAATCACACAACGGAACAGACAATCTCCAGCATATCCAATATCATCTATAACAAGCGTATCTGTATAGCAGCCACCGTATTCAGCATACTCGCCAATTATATTCTGCCAACCCCAATCAGAAAGTGCAGGTTCAAAATACTGCCACTGATATTCTAAAGCACCTACTCCAATAGCTTCAACAGTAAATTTTATTACTTCATTTTCATCACATATTACATCCTGTGGCTGTTTAATAATAAATACCTCATTTATCATTGTAAGCGTAACTGTTTCGGATTGTACAGAATTTCCGAATTTATCTGTTATTACACAATAAACTTGTCTGCCGTTTCTGCTTTCGTCCATTGAGAGGATTGAGTATTTATTGCCTTTGAATGAACTTGTATAAATGAAGTCGTTACTTCCTGGATTTTTATAATACCACTTGTATGTAAGTTCTTCACCGACAGCGTCGATTTCAATTACAGCTTTTTCACCTTTACCTGTAATAATTTCACTGTTTACAGGAGAAACAGCCAGTTTCTGATATACACGGACAACATTCGATACAACGCTTTCTCCATTTTCATCAGTAACTATACAACGGTATTTGTAAAAGCCTTCCAGATCACTTTCGGTTGCTACAAAAGTGAAAGTATCTGTTTCGCCGCCCTGTGCCCAGGTAGAAGAATTATAAACATCGTGCCAAATACCTGTATCATTGCACATCTGCCACTGATAAGTTATATTATCTCCTGTTGCTTTAAGGGTGAATTTCACTTCATCAAAATAATTTACACAAGCATCCTGTGGCTGCTGTGCAATTACAGGGCCATCATATAGAGAAAGTGTCGCAGTTTCTGACTGAATATAATTACCATATTTATCTGTTACAACACAGTAAACCTGTCTGCCGTTTCTGCTCTCATCCATTGAGGGGATTGTATAGCTGTTCCCTTTGAATGAACTTGTATAAACAAATGCAGAAGCACCTGCATTTTTAAAATACCACTTATAAGTTAGATCGTCACCTGTTGCTGAAAGTTTTATTACAGCTTTTTGTCCTTTGACAACTGTAACACTCTGCGGTTGCTGAGTGATATTCAGCGGAGTACCAAGATTCAATGAAACTGTGTCTGATTTAATTGAATTACCATATTTATCCGTTATAATACAGTAAACCTGTCTGCCGTTTCTGCTCTCATCCATTGAGGGAATTGTATAGTTGTATCCTTTGAATGAACTTGTATAAACAAATGCGGAAGCATCTGCGTTTTTAAAATACCACTTATAAGTTAGATCGTCGCCTGTTGCTGAAAGTTTTATTACAGCTTTTTGTCCTTTGGCAACTGTAACACTCTGCGGTTGCTGAGTGATATTCAGTGGAGTACCAAGATTCAATGAAACTGTGTCTGATTTAATTGAATTACCATATTTATCCGTTATAATACAGTAAACCTGTCTGCCGTTTCTGCTCTCGTCCATTGAGGGGATTGTATAGCTATTTCCTTTGAATGAACTTGTATAAACAAATGCAGAAGCACCAGCATTTTTAAAATACCACTTATAAGTTAGATCGTCACCTGTTGCTGAAAGCTTTATTACAGCCTTTTCTCCCTTAACAACATAAACACTTTGCGGCTGTGTTACAATTTTCAAAGCATTTCCTATACTTATTGTAGCTTCATCAGACTGTACTGAATTACCATATATATCAGTTATAATGCAATAAACAGTTCTGCCGTTTCGGCTTTCGTCCAATGAGGGAATTGTATAGCTGTTTCCTTTGAATGTACTTGTATATTCAAAATAAGATTTACCCGGATTTCTGTAGTACCAGTCATAAGTGAGATTTTCACCTGTTGCTGAAAGTTTAACTACAGCCTTTTCGCCTTCCTCTACCATAACATCAACGGGCTGCTGAGAGATAATTATTTTAGGAACTACTTCTATCCAGTCTGATGACACGGAATCGCCAGCTGAATCAGTTACAATACATCTAAATGTGTAATAATTTACTAAATCATTAAGATCTGATACAGTAATTTTCATAGTATCTGTATCAAATCCTGTCGTCCATGAAGAAGAACAGTCTTCAAATTCGGGTGGTCCGTCAGTTTCTTCAGAACAATATGAATACTGCCACTGATATGAATATACACCGCTTCCGCCTATCGGCTCTACTCTGAAAACAGCTTCGCCGCCCTTTTCAGCTGGAACATACTCGAAAGGAGTAAATACATCCAATGCTCCTTCAAGAGAAAGGCTTACTATGTCTGTTTCAACTGAATTTCCGTATTTATCGGTTATAAGACAATATACGTGTCTGTCATGTCTGCTTTTATCCATTGAATTGATTGTATATGTATTTCCGCTAAACGTAGATGTATGAGTATAGTCATAGTCACCAGCGTTCTGATAATACCACTTATAGGTCAGATCGTCACCGATAGCTTCAACCTTTATTACAGCTTTTTCTCCTTTAGCAACTGTAACACTTTGAGGTTGCTTAATGATTTTCACTGTGGTTTTTTCTGAAGCAATAAAAATGTCAGATATTGTCATTGCTTTGTTTATTTCTGCTGCAAATGATGCGAATGGAATACATGGTGTAGTACCAAGCATTGCAAGCGTGATACCTGCAGAAATAAATTTTTTGAATTTTCTTTGCATAAAATCAAATCCTTTCGTTTTATTGGATTCTCCAAAAATCCCGACACAAGCAGAATAAAGCGGAGGGAGATTTTTAGAGGCACCCTTACATTTTTACAGCAGAAAACACTCCCACTGTTAAATTCGGTAGTTCAATACAATAGTTCTAACATATACTATACTCTTTTTATTGATTATAACATATTATCACATAAAAGTCAATTGTTTCAAATTGAAAATTTGGATTTTTTTGTGAATTATTCCCCTACCAATTATACATTGCAAAAATCAAAAGCATAAAATTCGAGATTTTAGAAGTTTCGCAAGAAAAAACATGCACAGACACGTTGAATTGAAATTTTTTATCTTCCACCGTATGCTCCTGAATACAATTCAGACGAACTTGTAAACAGTGATTTGAAACGCTCTGTTGTAAATAAAGCATCTTCACAATAGAAAGAATAATTGTAGCATATTGTCCGTTTGCATTTGAAATCTTTACAGCTGAATCCTTCTAAAGTCTGTTTTTTCTTTAATCAAACGGTTTTTAGAGATGCCCTATAGTTGTATTGTTTAATTAGTGCGTAACGTGTTAAATTAACCGTTATGCATTAATTTTTATTTGTGAAAATATTGAGTTATCAGTTGCAAAATTTTTTAGAATAGTGTATAATATAAATATATCAAAAGCAAGGGAGTGAAAACAATGGATTTCAAACCGATACCAATAGGAGTTGAAGATTTCAAAGAATTAGTCAACAAGGGGTATTATTTTGTTGATAAGACCTTGATGATAAAGGATATAATTGACATCAAATCATCTGTAAATCTTTTTACCCGTCCGAGAAGATTTGGAAAAACGCTTAATATGAGCATGATACAGCGATATTTTGAGAAAACTGAGGAAGATAATGCATATCTATTTGAGGGGTTGAACATCTCAAAGGCAGGGGAGAAGTATAAGGAATATCAGGGACAATATCCTGTTATTACTCTTTCTCTTAAAAGTATGAAGCAAAGCTGCTTTGAAGATGCATTTTTGCTATTTAAAAATATTATTTCAAAAGAATTTTATCGTCATAAGGAAATATTAACGTCAAATAAAATTTCGGAGATTGATAAAAAAGAATACGTATTAATATTAGAGAAAACAGCAGATAATAGCCAATATCTATATGCTTTAAAATTGTTGTCTGACTGTCTTAAAGAAGCCTATAATAAAAATGTAATCATTTTAATAGATGAATACGATGTGCCTCTTGAAAGTGCTTATTTTGGTGGATTTTACGATGATATGGTTAATCTTATTCGTTCAGTATTTGAAAGTGCTTTAAAGACAAATCCCTCACTTGAATTCGGTATTCTTACAGGCTGTTTAAGAATATCAAGAGAAAGTATATTCACAGGATTGAATAATCTTGCAGTTTACCCTATGACAGAAAATTTGTTTTCTCAATATTTTGGATTTACTGAGGAAGAAGTAAAGGAAATTGTTAGATTCTATAATATATCTAATCGTTTTGATGAATTGAAAGCATGGTATGATGGTTATAGATTCGGTGAGATTGAGATTTATAATCCGTGGAGTATTCTGAATTATTTGTTAAAAGCAGTTACAAGCAAGGATGTACTGCCTAAGCCATATTGGAGCAATACAAGTTCGAATGACATTATTCATCAGCTTATAAACGAAGGTGATGAAGAAACACGTGAGCAGATTGAGGAACTTTTAAACGGCGGATATGTCGATAAGCCGATTTTTGAGGATATAACCTATCGCAATGTAAAAATTAACAGCGATTATATCTGGAGTTTTTTGTTGTTTACAGGTTATCTGAAACAGATTGACTCCTATCTTGACGGAGATACTATATATTCAAAAATGGTTATACCAAATCGTGAAGTGAAAAGCGTTTATAAAAATACTGTAATACATTGGTTTGATGAGAAAATCAAGACTAATTCACGAGATGATTTGTTTAACGCAATGATTTCAGGCAATACAGAAGAATTTGAAGATATTCTTGGTGACTGG
>JAZSPM010000019.1:0-22621 GCA_045537455.1 Candidatus Ornithomonoglobus sp.
GACTTGCTTTATGAACAAGTTTCTGAAATACATTTCAAATTACTCAAAAATTTTGATACTACCTTGCGTACAAAATTTTTGAAATGTAATTTTTAACGCATTTCAGAAACTTGTTTTCAATTTTGCATAAAAACAACACATTGTGATTATACTAAAGAAAAGTAAAAATTACACGTTTTCTCAAAGGAGGGTTCAGCGTGAAAAATAAAGATAAAGTTTTCGGCGTATTGCAAAGAGTAGGACGTTCATTCATGCTTCCTATTGCAATTTTACCTGTTGCAGGATTGTTTTTGGGTATAGGCGGTTCATTTACTAATGAAACAATGCTTAATACCTATAATCTGACAAGATTTATGGGTCCCGGTACACCGATATATGCAATACTGACAGTATTAAACGATTCAGGTAATATAGTTTTTGCAAACTTACCGCTTTTGTTTGCTATAGGTGTTTCAATCGGTATGGCAAAACAGGAAAAGGAAGTCGCCGCACTTGCTTCCGTAATTGCGTTTTTCGTTATGCACGCTTCAATCGGCTCACTTATACGATTGAACTACGGTAGTATTGCAGCACTTGAAGCCGCAAAAGGAATAACCGGTGCTACAACAAATGTTCTTGGTATAGACTCGCTTAACATGGGTGTGTTTGGCGGTGTTATTGTCGGACTTGGTGTTGCGGCACTTCATAACAGATTTTACAAAATCCAACTTCCACAGGTTCTGTCGTTCTTTGGCGGTACAAGATTTGTGCCGATAATCTCGGCGGCGGTTTACCTTCTTGTCGGAATATTGATGTATTTCATATGGCCTCCGATTCAAACGGTAATCATGCATATAGGTGATTTTGTTCAGCGTTCAAACTATATAGGAACATTCATTTACGGCGTAACCGAAAGAGCATTAATTCCATTCGGATTACACCATGTGTTCTATATGCCATTCTGGCAGACAGTCGTGGGCGGTGCTTTGGAGGTCAAAGGACAAATTGTAGAGGGCGCTCAGAACATCTTCTTTGCCCAACTTTCTGACCCGTCAGTTGAGCATTTTGCAGTGTCGGCAACACGATTTATGTCGGGTAAATTCCCGCTTATGATATTCGGCTTGCCCGGTGCCGCTCTTGCTATGTATAAATGTGCAAGACCTGAAAAAAGAAAGGTTGTAGGCGGTCTTTTACTTTCTGCCGCACTTACGTCACTGCTTACAGGTATAACAGAGCCAATAGAATTCACATTCCTGTTCGTTGCACCTTTTTTGTATGTAATTCACTGTATATTTGCAGGACTTGCATATATGCTGATGCACGTATTTAACGTCGGAGTCGGCATGACCTTCTCAGGCGGTATTATAGATATGATTCTGTTCGGAGTTATGCAGGGGCCTGCCAAAACAAGCTGGTACTGGATTGTTATAATTGGTATACTTTATTTTGTGGTTTACTACTTCCTGTTCTCGTTTATAATCAGAAAATGGGATTTAAAAACTCCGGGACGTGAGGCTGATACCGAGGAAACAAAGCTTTATACAAGAGCTGATGTTAATGCAAGAAAAGAAGCCGGCAAAAATGATAACTCAGCCATTATAGCAGAGGGTTTGGGCGGTAAAAATAATATTTCTGATATTGACTGCTGTGCAACACGTCTTAGAGTGACTGTACACGATGCTTCACTTGTAAATGACTCTTTATTAAAAAGCTCAGGTGCAGCAGGCGTTATCAGAAAAGGTAATGGAGTGCAAGTGGTTTACGGACCTAATGTAAATGTGGTAAAATCAAACCTTGAAATATATTTGAATTCAGTTGAGTAATAACCACCAATAAAGCCGTCGGCTTTGCACTTAGCCTATAAGGCTATTGCAAGCGAAATGGTTTACCAACTGCATTAATATTAAAGACCGCCCACAAAGTGGGCGGTCTTTAATATTTTACAAAATAACTCCGTTTTTAAATATTGAGATTTCACGGTAATTATTTTTTTCATTCTTTGTTTCCGCAGATTAATTTTACTCACTGAGAAGCCATTCAAGGTCAAATTCAGCCACCGCAACACCGTCACTTACACACGTCTCTTCTCCTCGCTCATATAACAGATAAAATTTCTGATCTACAGGATTAAAGCACAAGCTTGAATACGATGCGTGTCCCGGATATACCGTTTTCACAAGCTTCCATGTTTTAGCTGAATCAAAGCTGACGCATATGCTCATATTATCACGTGTTGAAGCCCTCGGATTACAGAATAATGTAATTCCGTCAGCACCATCAGGAATTAATGTCTTATCAGTAATATCATCAAGCTCAACACGAAGAAACGAAGCATTGCATCCCATAGATGCTTCTTCAATAAGAAAATCATCTGTACGAAAATCTCCGTATGTTTCTCCGCCGTCAACAGAATTGGCAAGATAACGCTTTCCGTCCTGAAAATATGCACGTGAATTATAAAGTATTGTTCCGTCTTCAAGCTCAATAAGCGTACCCTCTCCCGTACCAATCTGTACAGGCTTACTGCTTTTCCATGACTTTCCATGGTCATCGCTGTAAATTGCATTGTTATATCCATTAGTAATAAGACCTGTAATATCAGTATACCTATCAACAGTAAAACGTGATGGGCAAATTAAGCGCCCTTTATGCTTTCCATGCCGTAATTTTATTCCGTGAGAAGCTCCATGAGTGTTAACTTTTGTTTTAAGAATTCTTCCATCATAGTGTGTATACTCTGTTTCAGTCACATTCAAAGGCATTTCAACCCATGTTTTGCCGTTATCCGTACTTGACAGCTGAACTCCGCCGTAAAAAAGCCCTGCCTCTTCTGTTATTTCAATCGCTTTTTGCTTTAAATTTTTTAGTTCTTCTTCACTGTACTTTTTAAATTCATCAGTTGGCGCATAAATTCTTGACGCAAAAAGGAACATAGTTTCCGTTTCATCATCATAAACCGAAGTTCCTATAGTACATGAAAAGCCTTTATTTCCAAGTATTGTTTCTACCTTTTCCCATTCACCATCAAGTGCTTTACGGCAAAGAGCAACCGTTACCTCCTGTGCGTGATCTGAAAG
Source organism: Candidatus Ornithomonoglobus sp. (assembly GCA_045537455.1). Lineage (GTDB taxonomy): Bacteria > Bacillota > Clostridia > UBA1381 > UBA1381 > Ornithomonoglobus_A. Next base: position 3,057 of record JAZSPM010000019.1, read on the forward strand.
CGAATTTTTTCTGTCGTTACAAAATGCAATAACAGTACCGTCATTCGTAACATTTATGCTCGGAATACGATAGTTTGAATTACCGTCCGAAGCAAATATAAGCTTTTCTTTATATAGCATAATAACCCACTCCTTATATTTAATGGGCTTATTATATCATCGTTTCCATAAAAAGTCAATGACATTTCGCAAATTCAATGCGACAATTTTATACTTTTTTACAAAACCACTCCGTCTTTAAAAATTGAAATTTCACGGTAATTATTTTTCTCGTTTTTTGTTTCTTCGCCTGATGCAACAGATAAAACATATTCCAACAACTCATCAGTTAATTCCTCTCCGTTAAGCACAGGTGATGAATCAAAATCAATCCAGTTTTTCTTTTTGTCTGCAAGTTCTTTATTGGTTGAAATTTTAACAGTCGGAACAGGTGCTCCCAAAGGAGTACCTCTACCGGTTGTAAACAGTATCATATGTACTCCTGCTGCTGTAAGATTTGTTATTGCAACAATGTCATTACCCGGTCCATTTAATAACGACAGCCCGTTTTCTTTTAGCGTGTCACCGTAATTAAGTACATCCACAACAGCACTCATACCGCCCTTTTGTATACATCCGAGCGACTTTTCCTCTAATGTCGTAATCCCTCCTGCTTTATTCCCCGGCGAAGGATTTTCATATACAACCTGATTATGAGCCGTAAAATAATCTTTAAAATTATTAATTAAATCAACCGTTTTATTAAACAGTTCTTTATTTTTACATCTTTGCATAAGCAGATGCTCTGCTCCGAACATTTCAGGCACTTCCGTAAGCACGCAGCTTCCACCATATGAAATAAGCTTATCGGAAAGCCTGCCGACAAGCGGATTTGCTGTTATACCTGAAAATCCGTCGCTCCCTCCGCATTTTAAGCCAAGCTTTAATTCAGAAACTAAAACAGGCGTTCTTTTAAAGGTATCAGCATATATTTTCAGCTCGTTTATTAATCTTACACCCTCTGAAATCTCGTCCTCACAATCCTGACAGTTCAAAAACTCAACACGCTTCGGATTGTATTCACCAAGAACCGCTTTAAATTCATCTATATTATTGTTTTCACAGCCAAGTCCAAGTACAAGCACTCCTCCGGCATTAGGATGATTTACAAGTCCTTTTAAAATAAGCTGAGTAGTTCTATGGTCACCGCCAAGCTGAGAGCAGCCGAACGGATGCTCAAAGCTATACGCACCTGTAAGCTCGGCAAGTCTTTTTGAAATCTTATTCACACATCCGACTGTATTTACAATCCATATTTCGTTTCTGATGCCCACTTCTCCGTTCTCACGAACATACCCCATAAAAGTCTTATCGGAGTTAATTTTTTCTGAATTTATATTAATCGGGCTGTATCTATACTCAAGATTACCGCTTAAATTTGTTTTCAGATTATGAGTATGTACGTGTTCACCCTTTTTAATATCACAAATAGCATGACCAATAGGATTGCCGTATTTTATGATATTTTCACCTTTTTTTATATCGCAAATAGCATATTTATGCCCATCATCAAGATTCACTTTAACATTATCAAGCTTATTAATCAACATATTTCATAACCTCATCATATAAAAAGCTTAAATCCTCATCCCATAACTGAGTGTTTGCTAAAATTGCTTTTACATTACTATTTTTCATAAACTCCATAATCTTTTCATCGTCATTTGGCATATCTGTTTTGTAGAACTCAATAAGCTTTGCAAATGACATCAAAAGACTTTCAGGCATTTTATTGTATCGCTTTATATATTCAAGAATTGACGGTAAAACTCTTACCTTAAATTTACTTACGGAGTTGAGCGAAATTGATGCACAAAGATGTTTTATATACGGATTTTTAAATCTGACAAAAACATCATCTGCATATTCCTTTAGCTCTTGTTCGGGTAAATCAAGAGTAGGAATTATTTCGTCATACACGCATTTTTTCACAAAGCTGCTCAGCTTCTCATTTTCCATGCAGTCCCCCACCGTTTCAACGCCTTCAAGCATTGCATAAGGAATCATAGAAGTATGTGCACCGTTTAAAATACGTACCTTTCTTGTACGATAGCGTTCAAGATTATCGCAGATAATAACATTCAGTCCTGCCTTCTCAAACGGCAAATCGGAAAGTGCATTTTTGTCGCCTTCAATAACCCACAAATGGAAATATTCTGATGTGTTTATCATCTTATCCTCATAGCCTAAATTTATCTCTTCTCCTGCCGGATTGCCTGTATTTATTCTGTCAACAAGAGTATTGCAGAACGTGTTTTTTTCATTTATCCAATTTACAAATTCTGTTCCGAGTTTCCAGTCATCTGCATATTTTAATATAATTTCTTTAAGCTTCACTCCGTTTTTATCAATAAGCTCACAAGGCAGGAAAATAAAACCGTCAAGCCCAAGCTCAAAACGCTTATAAAGTAAAGCACAAACCTTTGCCGGAAATGACACAGGCGGTGCGTCTAATAATTTATCCTCCGCATTGTATGCAATTCCTGATTCAGTGGTGTTTGAAATTATATACTTAAAATCAGGATTTTTTGCAAGGTTAAGATATTCCTCATAATTATCATACGGCTTTACACATCTTGTAATTGAATTAACAACAGTTTTTTCAACACCCTCTGCACCCCTGATTATATGAGTATATATGCAATCCTGCTTAGTAAGCTCATCACACATACCCTTTTCAATCGGCTGTACAATTACGACTCCGTTATTCGTAATCCCCTTATCATTCATTTTCTGTATCATCCAGTCAGCAAATCCTCGCAGAAATCCACCCTCACCAAACTGAATTACTGTTTCTTTTCTTAACGGTTTATTCATTAATCATTCTCCTCCAACAATTCATGAATTTCTTTCCATGCTTCTTCAGAATAGAATTTATGTCCTCCGTTTCCTTTTACATGACGGCATAAATTTTCTTTTCCATATTGCTTATATGCTTCTTTTATAAGTTCAAAGGTCTTTTCCGCCCCGCCTATAGGGAATATTCCATCCTCTATTCCGTTTACCTGAACAAGTCGTCTTGGTGCAATAAGCCCGCCTATATCTCCCATATCAAAATACTTTCTTATTCCCGGCACATAATTGCACTCACAATGCGTCATTGAAACTATCGAATCATCATATGTACACACTGCACACGAAGGAACAGATACATATATTCTCTCATCAACACACGAAGCATAAAATGTAGTTGTTCCGCCGCCCGAATTACCAAGACACATAATTCTGTTTTTATCTATGTATTCACTTAAATGAACTTCAATAACATCAATCAGACGCTGAATATCCCATACTCGCTCACCTACGGCACATCTGCCCAAAAGCAGCGACAGTCGTGCTTCTCCCATTACCGAACAAGCGGGCTGACCCTTTTCATTCTGTCCTGCAATGCCCATATATCTCTGATCCATTGCAATCGCACAACAGCCCTCTTTTACTGCCTGTACTGCAAAATCTCTGCTCGGTATATCTAATTCATCTTTATTGAATTTTGGAATCGCAAGCGAAATATGCTTACCCGAAGAATGTCCCTGTAAGCATATCACACCCGGACAAGGCTTTTTGATTCCATCCGGAACAAGCAAGGTACATGGAACAAAATAACCTTCTTCACTCTGAAATTCAAATTCAATGCTTGTATAACCGTCGCATTTCTTTTCTGAAATAATTTTAAATTCATCGTCGCATTTTTCAAAAGGCAAACCCAAAAGCTCCTCAAGCTTTGCTCTTGATTTTTTCTGCCATTCTTTAAAATCCTCTTTTCCGTCATAGCGGTACGACGGTTCAACAGCACTTATTTTATCTCTTATAAATTCAATAGATTTTGTTGTTTTCATATTTTTTCTCCTTTTATTTTTTCTTTTTACAATCTAAACATGTAATACCAATCATTCTTATAAGTATTAGCGTAAAACCAATTACATGGTAGCTGTACAATACTTCATTATTGAATACAACTCCCAAAATAACCGTTACCATTGACGACAAGCCTGAAAAAGCAGTAAGCGTTGCCGGCGGAACTTTTCCGAGAGCAAAGTTCCCGAGACTGTTTCCGATTATTGCAGAAACCACGGCAAGGTATATAAATCCTACCATATTTTCCGTATTGAAGTATGGTGTAAAATACGAAAGAATATCTCCTGCTATAATATGCTTTACTACGTTTACTGAATTAAAGGCAAGCATTCCGAAAAATATTCCCATATATGTAACCTCCATTGCATTAAATTCAACCGAGGATTTACGTGAATATATACAGAAAAGTGAGCCTGTTGTTATTGCAAGAATCAAAAACAATATTCCAAGCACCGAATCCTGTCCGTTTTTTGTGTCTGTATTAACAGCAATATAAGCAACACCTATTATACCTATCGCTATAAATATTTTTTTAAGAGCTGTTGTTTTTTCTTTCAGAATAATTTCCTGCAGTATGCACGTGGCAATCGGAGATAACGACAATATAACACCAGTTGTTACATTTGTTGAGTGCGTTATTCCGATTGTTTCAAAAATCATATACAAAATCGGTTCAAATAATGCTGTCAGCATCAGATTTTTTATATGCTTTCGTCGGTCACTAACTCCTATAAGCTCTTTCATTTTTACACTGATTTTAATGACTTTTAAAGTTTTCAGAACCCATAAAACCACAAAGCTCATAAGAAAACGAAGTGCAAGAATATCAAACTCATCCATATTATTTGATAAGCTTCCTGTGAAAAAGACAGAAGCTCCATATATGGAATTTTTAAGGATAACAGCTAAATATACAATAATATTCATTAAATTAACCTCTATTCTTAATTGTGTCTTATTATAAATTACTCAGATCATACATTGTAAGATAATCCTTTGTATTTATTACCATTTCCTTAAAAAGCTCTTTTGCTTCATCATACGAACAGGTTACAAGTGGGTCATTTACAAACGCATTGAAAATTTTATTAAGATTTCTTTGAGCAATGCCTGTACTTACAGTCTCCTGCTCGGCACATATTCTTGAAACAAGCGGATAGATTGTTTCAGGGATTTCACCTGCCATAACAGGCGTAACTGAATTTGTCCTGAACACTGCGTTTGTTTCAACAACAGCTCCCAACGGAAGATTAGGTATCTGACCGACATTCGGAATATTTACATTTGTAACAAGCTCGCAAAGCCCCAGAATTGCTCTTATTTGATTAACACCTTCTTCTCCTGTGCCTTTGATTTCAACCTTCATTTCACCGTTTCTGTATTTCTCACTCTTTTCAAGACGGCTGTTCAAATCGTTCTTTCTCCATTCAACAGTTGTAAGACCAAATCCCCATGACGTTACGGTTTCAGGATCTTTCAGATACCATTTCCCCTCGCAAAATTCTGCAAGATGTCTGTCGCCTGCCGCCGCAATATAGCCGTAACGGTTAAATAAATCAAATTTCACCCAATTTGCACACTCAAAGGAATTATTCATCCAATTACCGTCGATATTCTTTTCCTGTCTTTTGTTTATATTATTCTTTGCATATTCCGCATAAACAGGAAATAAATCAATATTTTTATATTTTGCACTTGTAAGCCATGTAAAATGGTTAATTGCAACAGGATTTACTTTTATTTCACTTCTGTCTTCCGCTTTTATACCTTTAACCTCTTCCAACGCAGTCATTAATACCTTTTGTGTTCCAAACACTTCATGACAGCATCCGAAAGCCTTTATCTGCGGAAATACTCTGTACAAAGCTTTTATGCAGAGCGTCATCGGATTTGTGTAGCTTATAACCCACGCTTCAGGACAGTATTTTTTTACATTTTCGGCAATCTCCTCATACATCGGAATTGTACGCATGGCTCTTATAATTCCGCCAGGTCCTGATGTATCACCCACCGACTGATATATTCCGTACTTTTCAGGTGCGTGAACATCCGACTCCATTTCATCAAATGTACCCGGCAAGATTGAGATAATAACAAAATCTGCACCCGTCATTGCTTCCTCTGCTGTTTTTGAAGCATGATAATTCCATACAGATTTTGCATTTTCACAGTCATTGAACTTATTTCCTATAATCTCATTATGCTGTGCCGCCTCATAATCAATATCATATAAATATACATCACCTGATATATCATCACACGAAGCAAGGTCACTCATAAGCCCCCAAGCCCAGCCTCTTGAGCCGCCTCCTATATAGGCAATCTTAATATTCTCTGCTTTGTTTCCGTTATAATTCATTTTTAAGTCCTCCATCCAGGTTATTATAGTATAAATTTTATCACAAATACCTTTGATTTTCAACAAAAATATTGACAATATATCATTTTTATAGTATTATATTGATATATAAAACCAAAGGAGTATGTGTTATGGATTTGACATTTTATAACTCAATGCAGGAAGTCTTCTCAACGCACCGTTTGTCAAAAACTGCCGAAGGAGTAAAGGATTTTGACGGCTACCATGACTACAGCAAGTATCTGCATTATCATAATTTCCATGAATTATATTTTCTTCTTGACGGAAACAGAAGCTATATAATTGAAGACGAACTGATAAGTGTAAATAAATATGACTGTATAATAGTAAAAAAAGATACCCTACACAAAACATTTGGCGGAAACGGCTTTGACCGTTTTCTTATATATTTTAAGGACGAATATTACGAACGCTATATCACTCCTGAATTTACAAAATATATAAATAAAATTTTTACGTGCAAAAAAATAAACCTTACCCCGGGCGATTTTTATCAGATAAAGCTACTTTTAAAACAGCTTACAACACAAACAGATACCAAGCAGTGTATTACTTTTTTAAACATAATATCTATTCTTATAGACAATATTGACAACATTCCACAGCCGACAAATGACCTTATTTCAGATATTTCAGAATATGTCAATATCCATTTTAAAGAGCTGTCAGCATTAGAACAAATTGCTGACGAATTTTTAATTTCAAAAGAGCATCTGTGCAGAATCTTTAAAAACAAATTCGGAATAAGTATTATTACCTATTTAAATACCGTAAAAATAAAATATTCATGTCAGCTGTTAACATCAACCGACATGAATATTACAGATATTTCTATTGAATGCGGTTTTAATACCGCAAATTATTTTTGCAGAATTTTTAAACGCATTATCGGATGTACGCCAAAGGAATACAAAAGAAACGCCACTATACTGTAATTATTGTTGTATCTGCATTCCTGTGTGGTCTACAATAAAATTCTCTGTATAAAGCATATCCGATACAGTAGAAAAATTATACGTTTTTGAAAGCTTTTCAAGAATTTGCGGCAAAACCTCGGCAGTATGCTCTGTTCCGTTATGCAAAAGTATTATATCTCCCGATTTCGTGATTGATGTGGCACGCTTTATTATTCCCGCCGCATCAGCATCTCCGTAATCTATACCGTCAACTGACCATTGAATACATGGTGTTCCGCGTTCTTCGCAAACCCTGACCACTGTATCATTATATCCTCCCGACGGTGCTCTTACCAACATCGGTTTTTTACCTGTTACACTTTCAATTACCGCATCACATTTATTCATGTCATTTATAAGCTCCTCACCACTAAGCTTTGTATAATCACTGTGATTATATGAATGATTTCCTATTTCGTGTCCCCTGTCACTTATTTTTCTGAGACTTGCAGGATACTTTTCTCCCCAGTCTCCTACAACAAAAAAAGTAGCTTTGCAGTTATATGCATCAAGCGTATCAAGTATTGAATCTATATCACTGTCATTCCATGCGCAGTCGAATGTTACTGCTATTTTGCTGTCTGTTCTGTCAACGCAGTAAATTGGAATTTCTCTGCCGTTCACATTGAATACCGATACTGTTCGGGAAGCATACATACTTATCACAGGTATGGCAATCATTAATACAAGTACAACAATCAAGTGTTTTGCTTTAATTACAAAAAAATTCATTTTAGTGTCCCCTTTATTTTAGTGTCCCATATTTAATATACAAAAAATACAGGAGGAATACTCCTGTATTTATTATATGAGACTGATTTTTATTTTAGAACACTACAGCAACCATGACGGCAAAGATTTTTTAGGCAAAGGCTTTGGTGACTCTTCCTGCACTTTCTTTTCAGGCTCTTTTACTTTAATTGCAGAAGCCTTTGCCGTTCTTTTAGGAGCCGGGGTTAATACAGTTCTTCTCATTTGTTTTCTTCCCATTGCCGAAGCATAAAACGGAATCATTTCATATTCTGCACTTTCGTTATCTGTCACTCTTGCATCTTCTCCTGTTATATGAGTAACATCCTGAACAATGCTCACGCTGTTTAAAAGCTCTTTTTGAGAGTTTATCGGCTCACTTTTAAATCTGCCGTCAAACAGTCTGCCTTCTATATCATATTTTTTATTATAATATCTTGCATAGCTTATTATCACTGTTCTGAGGTTAGCCGCTATGCCCTCTTCACTTTCTTTCAGGCACATAAAAACGTAATTCTTTATCATTCCGATTCCAAGAATTTCTGCGGAAGAATTATCCAGCCTTAATAAAAATTCATCATAGTCGTCATCATCACGAAATATATCTGTGTTTCCCTTTAATATTATGTTGTACATTCCTGTTTTGCTTTTTTCTCTTGCTTTTCGCGGCATTTTAATTCTCCCTTCGTATTCATTATATATCACCTTTTTACATTATACCACAAAAACCGCAGGGACACTAAAACATTTTGATTACATTTTCAATACATTTGTGTTATAAAATCATTTTTGTTAATACAAATAATTAAGACAAACTTAAATTTATGGAAGGAATGATTATAAACATGAGAAACTTTTACACACTTTCAATACAGGAAGCAGAAAAAGAAGCTATGACAGACATAAAAAACGGACTTTCAGAAAAAGAAGCCGAAAAAAGACTTTTAAAAAACGGCAAAAATATACTCATCGAAAAAAAGCGTCATTCGTTAATTATGCGTTTTTTTATGCAGTTCAACGATTTTATGATAATTTTACTTCTTATCGCCGCCGCTGTTTCATATTTTACTTCACTGCTTGAAGGCTCAGGTGATTTGGTTGAACCTGTTATAATTCTTGCCATTGTAATACTTAATGCATTGCTCGGCATAATACAGGAAAGCCGTGCTGAAAAGAGTCTTGAAGCCTTAAAAAAGCTTTCAACACCTCATTCAACAGTCATAAGAAACGGCAAAAAAATCAATATATCAAGCGCAGATTTATGCTTTGGAGATATAATCAGCTTTTCATCAGGAGACGTTATAAGTGCCGATTGCCGTCTTATTTCATCAAATAATCTGATTATTGATGAATCTTCTCTCACAGGCGAATCATCACCTGTGGAAAAGGACAGTAATACAGTTTTCCCAGAAGCCACTCCGCTTGGCGACAGACAAAATACGGTTTTTTCATCAACATCAGTTTTAAGCGGAAAGGGTATGGGAATCGTTGTAAAAACAGGTATGAATACAGAAGTCGGAGAAATTGCTTCAATGCTCCTTACCGACGAAGCCCCAAAAACTCCTTTACAGATAAAGCTTGCTGATACAGGCAAAAACCTCGGAATTGCGGCACTTGTCATATGCCTTGTCGTATTTTTGATAGGCTTATTCCGTCATCTAAACCCTCTTGATATGTTCATGACCTCGGTTTCTCTTGCCGTAGCCGCTATCCCTGAGGGTTTACCTGCCATAGTTACAATAATGCTTGCTATAGGCGTAATGAAAATGTCAAAAGAAAACGCTATAGTCCGAAAGCTTCCATCAGTTGAAACACTTGGCGGAGCAACCGTTATATGCTCGGATAAAACAGGAACCTTAACGCAAAACAAAATGAAGGTTACAGAGTTATATTCTAAAGATTATCTTACCACTCTGCGTTTTGGGGCACTTTGCTGCAGCGAAAACCCCAACCCTACAGATACCGCTGTTTTAAAGAAAGCAGAGGACGAAAATATTGATTTAAAAACACTTTTTGAAAAGTATGAGCTTATCGAGGAAATCCCGTTTTCTTCTCAGCGTAAACGCTTGAGTGTCCTCCGCAAATCATCAAAGGGACGATGGATAATCATTAAAGGTGCTGTAGAATACATACTTCCGCTTTGCACAAGAATAAAAACAGCCTCTGGAGTCAGTGCTATTTCAAGCTCAGACAAATCAAAAATCATAAAAGAAAACAAAAAAATGACCGACAATGCCTTACGTGTAATTGCGGTTGCATACACCGATAACGCCCCTGATAAAATAAAAGAAGAAAATCTTATATTTGCCGGGCTTTTGGGTATTGAAGACCCACCACGTCCCGAAGCCGCCAATTCGGTTGCAGTTTGTAAATCGGCCGGAATTATTCCTGTCATGATTACAGGAGACCATGCAGGAACTGCTGTTTCAATAGCCAAAAAAATTGGTATACTTACCGACGAAAAGGTTATGACAGGAGCTGAAATTGATTTACTCTCTGACGTTGGGCTTGCAGATGTTATTGAGCAGTACCGTGTTTTTGCAAGAGTAACTCCCACACACAAGGTAAGAATTGTAAAGGCATGGCAGTCAAAGGGATTTGTAGTTGCCATGACGGGCGACGGCGTAAACGATGCTCCTGCACTTTCTTGTGCGGATATCGGCTGCAGTATGGGAAAAAGCGGAACGGAGGTTGCAAAAAATGCTTCTGATATAATTCTCACAGACGACAATTTTGCAACAATCGTAAGTGCAGTTAAGGTCGGCAGAGGTATTTTTGATAATATAAAAAAATCAGTGAAATTCCTTTTATCGAGCAACATTGGAGAAATTCTGACCGTTTTTTGCGGAATAATATTATCAGGCACTTCACCTCTTTCGGCAATAGAATTATTATGGGTAAACCTCGTTACTGATTCCTTACCGGCTATAGCATTAGGTCTTGACCCAAATGACGGAAACATAATGCAAAAACCACCGAAGGCAAATGCGAAAAAGCTTTTTAGCGGTGGTTTATGGGGCGATATTGTTTTTGAGGGTATGATGATAGGCTCTCTTGCTCTTCTTGCATTCTCTATCGGAAAAAATATTTTTAATGATATTATAATCGGTCAGACTATGGCTTTTGCCGTACTTTCGATATCACAGCTTGTTCATGCATTTAATATGCGAAGTGAGGAATCTGTGATAAAATCAGGATTATTTAAGAATAAATATCTTGTTTTATCGTTTATAGCAGGGCTTATTCTTGAAGTAAGCGTCATAAGCATCGCACCCATAGCAAGCATTTTCGGTGTGGTTCAGCTTAGTGTATTACAGTGGACAATAACTGCCGGACTTTCCGCCTTACCGTTGATAATAGTGGAACTCCAAAAGGCTGCAAAAAAACTGACGCATTAATGCGTCAGTTTTTATAAATTCAATAAAACTACAGCTGATACTCCAAGCAGCATACCAAATTTCTGTTGTATTGAAAGCTTCTCTTTATAAACGAAAATTGAAACTAATGCCGTTGTTACAATACCTCCTGCGGAAATCACAGGGAACATCACAGATGCAGGCATTCTTGTTGATAAAACAAGAACAAGAAGGTTTACAAGTCCGTTTGCAAGTCCACATACGGTATACAATACAAATCCTTTTTTCAGACTATGTACGATTATTTTCCTCTCAGTGAGTAATGCACATAATATCATAATAGCTATCGTAATCACAAGAGCTATAATCATAAACTCACTTTTATAAAGTCCGTTACATTTTATCTGCTGTATTTTCTGAACTGTTGAACACGCACCGTTCCCTATGAAGGAAAGCAACACATATATTCCCCATTTAAGAGTTATTTTCTTCTCTTCCTTTTTATTTTCAAAATTAATAAGCAAAAGCGAAGCAAGAAGCAATATAATTCCTATAATCAGCGAAAGACCTGCTTGCTCATTTAATACAAGCAATCCGTAAAACGTAGGGACTATCAGCGAATACTGCCCCACAAGAGACGTAAGTGACAATGGTCCTGTTTTTACTGCAAAAAGCGAAAATATACTCGCCACGCTGTATGAAAGTGCAAATGCTATTGAATACAGCGTAACTTTGGATGACATCTCAAATGTTCCGCCCGATACTACAATAAAAACAATCAACGCTGCTAACACACTCGCCGCAGAAAAGCTGAATACTCCACCCATGACTTTTGTATTATACGCTTTTTTTGATATGTGCTGTGCACTTATACAAAGTACAATGATTAATAAAAATATTGAATTCATTTTACTTTACCTCAAATGCCGCAATTCCCCTGATATTATTTTACATCTTCATATGTTATCACAGTGTTAATTTCGTTTAATACACTAAGATACGGTCCGCAAATCTTTTTTGCACAGTTTAAATCAAGATTGATATAATTGCCGCATTCCTTTTTCGACGCTCCGAAAACATCACCGTTATACGCCATAACCTTTTCAAGGCTTTCTTTTAAAATTTCAAGCACCTTTACAGGCTCAATATTATCTCTTACTATCAGATAAAATCCTGTCTGACAGCCCATCGGGCCGAAATATATCACAGAATCTGTGATTTGAGAATTTCTAAAAAACGTAGCAAGCATATGCTCTGTAGTATGAATGGCACTGTTATCAAGAATTATTCCAGTATTCGGTCTGCAAAATCTTAAATCATATGTAATGCAGTCCCCGTCAACACGTGATATGTATATTCCTTCTGTTAAAACCGTATGGTCAACCAGAAAGCTTTTTATGGTATTCATTTCAAACCCTCCGTAAGCTTTAAGATGATATTTATTGAATTCTTTGCCGCAATTTTTACAAATGCCGGGAAGTCCATTGAGCTGTTCCCGTTTGCACCGTCTGAAATCGCACGCAAAACCCCGAACGGTACACCTGACATAGCACATACATGGCCTATTGATGCACCCTCCATCTCAGCCGCAATCGCACCGAAATTATCTATTATTTTTGTTCTTTGTTCCTGTGACGCTATAAACTGGTCTCCGCTTGCAATTACACCTTTTTTTACGTTAATCCCGTCAATTTCCTTTGCAGCATTCAGTAATATCTCCGAAAATTTTTCGTCACAATTTATGTAAACCATATCAAGTCCTGTTATGAATCCTGCATCATCGCCAAGCGGTGTTGTATCCATATCATGCTCAACCACTCTGTCCGCTACAGCAATATCGCCTGTTCCAAGCTCTTCCGTCAGGCTTCCTGCAACACCGATATTTATTATTGCATCAGGTGAATATTTTAAAATCATAGTCTGTGTACAAACAGCAGCATTAACCTTTCCCACACCTGCCGTTGCCACAACGCAGTCTGTACCGTTTATCTTTCCTTTGTAATACTTAACAGAGCTTATGATTTCAATTTCAGGCTTATCCATTACTGCCTTCAAGCCCTCAACCTCAACATCCATTGCTCCTATTATTCCTATAAGCACAACTATTCTCCTCTCTCTTTTATACATCATGGCTCATTGTAACATATTTTTTGTGTATTGTCAATATTGACAATATGCCAATTTTGGTATATAATGTATAGGTTAATAATGTTAATTTTGATATATATGCATCATTTGCATATATGCGGTAATTTGCATAAGCTTCATTCATGAAGGGAGGGGGATTTTATGAATTTTGTTGCTATTGACTTTGAAACTGCAAGCTCAAATTATACAAGCCTTTGCAGTATGGGAATTTGCGTTGTAGAAAACAACAAAATAACCGAACAAAAAGAAATTTTCATCAAGCCCGTCCCCTTCGAATTCAAGGAATATAATATAAAAATCCACGGTATTACTCCTGAGGTTGTTATGTATAAGCCTAACTTCAGTCAATACTGGCCTCAGATACGTCCGTATCTTGAAGGAAAAACAGTTATAGCTCATAATACTTCATTTGATATTACTGCACTTTGTGCTACTCTTGACTACTTTAAAATCCCGTATCCCGTATGCGATTATATGTGTACCGTAAAGCTTTCTCAAAAGGCATATCCCGAATTGAAAAGCCATAAGCTGAACAATCTATGTGATGCACTTAATATATCATTTTCACATCATAATGCATATGACGACGCATACGCCTGTGCACGTGTTTTGCTCAGAATACTTGAGGATTACAGTCTTGAAAACGCCGAGGAGCTTGCAGAATGCTTTGAAATCTCAATAGGTCATCTTAGTCCCAATTCAAAGATAGATACTTCTCAAAAGAAACGAACAAAAAAGTCAAATATAACAAATACTAAAAAATAATCCCATTATAATCAGTATATATTTGTGAATTCTGTATAAATTTATCATATTGTTTTTAGACTACTTTTCATTTAAATTACACTTGACATTATCCCTTTTAAATGATATAATACTATATGAATAACTGTTGTATTTTTTAAAAATCCAATGGTTATTCGTTCAGAGTGAATTTCTCTCTCTCATTATTATAAGGAATTCACTCATTATTCTCTCTCTAATCATGTGATTTTTCATATGAGGAAAAATATTCCATTCGGCGTTGTCAACTAGCATCGTTTGGGATATTTTTTTATACTTATAAAAATTCTCAATCTGACAAATATGTTATAGTAATTAATAACTTTAAAAGATATAATATCGCCAGGAGGTGGAAATATGAAAACATCAGAAAACAATTTTATTTCTTCAAAGGACCTTGCGATTTCCTTTCTGGAAAAAGCAGATAAAAATAATGTTATTACAGAGGTATTTAACTTCTTTACTGTTAACTGTGTGGATTTTTGCAAAATTGATACTCAAAAACTTGATGAGCTTATAGAAGAATTTGAAAAAGCAGCGTCAGGCAAGGTACGCATCCTGACTTCAATTATTGAGGTTTTACGCAGTGCCGGAACAAGCATCAACAGCGAAGAAAAAACTTTGGCGCAAAAAATAGAACAATATATCGAAGAGCATTTATTTGAAAATTTTGCTATAGAACAAATGGCAAAAGACCTTAACATAAGCTTCTATTATATGTGCCACTTATTTAAAGAATACAAAGGATGTTCAATCAGCAAATACAAAAATACGAGAAGATTGCAAAAGGCTGAAAAAATGCTTACCCAAACAGATATGAAAATTACTGACATCGCCTTAAAATGCGGTTATGAAAGCATAAGCTATTTTACTGAGCTTTTTACAAAATACGCAAAAAGCTCACCACGTGATTTTCGTAATACAGTAAAAAAAGAAAAGGTGCATTTTCCATTTTACAATGATTATGATATTTGTCTTGCCAACAGACTTAAAACATACAAATTTTTATCAGATAACCCTGTAAAGATAGACAATAATGCTGTAAAAACATACTGTGTCCATATGCCCGACAGCGAATATGCTTTTTTACACGAGGCGGCTATTATAGAATATAATGGTACATTATTTACATCATGGTACAATTGTCCCGAAAATGAACTCTCCGGAAAAACACCCGTAAGAGGCAAGCGGTCTTATGACGGAGGCCAAACATGGAGCGATATTGAAATTATTGACTATGACCCTGACGGTAATATTTTATTTTGTCCTCCCGTATACGGTATTTGTGATAACAAGTTGTATATGTTTATAAATGAAATGGTGTCAGCCGACCGGATACACGCACTCAACCTCTACGTTCTTGACAATGAAAGCGATAAATTTATAAAGCTATGGTCAAGACCTATACCATTTAAGCTGAACACAAATGTTATGGAGCTGCCTGACGGCAAGCTTATTCTGCCAGGACGTATAGCACCAAAATTAAACGGCTTCCCCGATACCCCCGCCGTACTTATTTCCGACAACGGCAAAATCGACTCTGACTGGAGACTTGTTAAAATAGCAGAGGACAGTATTCTTCCTGACGGTGAAACTCTTGTCCACCCTGAAATATGCCCTGTTATAACAGATGATATGATATATATGTTCTGCAGAAACGACCGCCGATTAGTACCGTTGATTTACACATCATCCGATAACGGTGAAAGCTGGTCAGGTCCGTTTACACATGACATAACTATTATTCCAACAAAAATGTACTGCGGCAAGTTATCTGACGGACAAAATTATATTGTCTGCAACGCGGACAAACTCAACAGGTCAAAGCTTGTTATATATTTTTCAAAGAAAAATGAAATGCTGTTTGACAGATATATTGTAATCGCTGAAACCGAGGCTGATGCTGTACATTATCCCGTTGCTTACGAAAGCAACGGCAAGCTGTATATAATTTACACACGCTGCTACTACCATAATCGGGAATCAAGATCAAGAGGAGCAGACCTGTCAATCATTGACTTAAACCAAATATAATAAGGACTTTTGCTATGTATGAAATAAGCGTACCTATTTCATTAAATACTATTAACGACGAATCATTGCCTGAATATCTAAAACAGATAAAAGAATGCAAGGCAGACAGAGTTTTTCTCTGTGGCTTAGGACTGATTTGCGATAAAACAAGCAGACTGTATACAGAAACAGAAAAAATCAAAAAAACAATTGATTTTTTCAAAAACGCTGAGAAATGCAGTAGATGAAATAGATAAAACAATACGTTTAGGGTATTGTCTTGTTTATGAGGTATGGGACTACGGCGAAACTGATGCGATAGAGATTGCCAAAGCATTGGCAGGTGATACTAAGCCGTTTTGCAGAACTGCAGGTGCTCCGTATTGGAACAACAATATTCTTTCTATTATTTAATCAACAAGAATGCAGTTTGAATGGTTTGAAAATTCAGGAGTGGAAGCATTTGAGGTAAAATAAAATAAGTTTACCTAATTAGATATTGAATATTTTTTATAACCGTGTTATAATTATATTAATTATATCTATTATGGAGAACTGATTATGAAAAGACTTGTTATCGGAATACTTGCCCACGTTGACTCAGGCAAGACGACACTTTCCGAAGGAATGCTCTACTCTACAGGGCAGATACGAAAGCTTGGCAGAGTTGACCACGGTGACGCATTTCTTGATACGGATGAAATAGAACGTGAACGTGGAATTACGATATTTTCAAAGCAGGCAGTGCTTAATTTCAAAAATACCGAATTTACTTTACTTGATACTCCCGGACACGTAGATTTTTCTACCGAAACAGAAAGAACACTGCAGGTACTCGACTATGCCATACTCGTTATAAGCGGAACAGACGGAGTCCAGAATCATACAGAAACACTATGGCAGTTGCTTATCCGTTATAACGTGCCTGTTTTTATATTCATAAACAAAATGGATATATCTCAAAAAGAACGTTCTGAGCTTATCATTGAGCTTCAAAGACGTCTTGATGAGGGCTGTCTTGACTTTTCAGCTCAGTCAGATGATTTTGCAGAATCAGCCGCCATGTGCGACGAAGCAATTATGGAAAGATTTCTGGAAAACGGAGCAGTTTCTGAAAAGGATTTAAGAAATGCAATAAAAGCACGCAAAATATTCCCTTGTTTTTTCGGTTCTGCCTTAAAGCTTGAGGGGATTCAGGAATTTCTTTCGGGAATTGACACATATACCAAATCACCGATTATCGGCGAAAGCTTTGGTGCAAAAGTATTTAAAATTGCAAACGACGAACAAAACAAACGCTTAACATATATGAAAATTACAGGCGGTTCATTAAAGGTACGTGATTTGATTCACGGGACAAGAAACGGTCGTGATAAATGGTCTGAAAAAGTAAATCAGATACGTATATATTCAGGGACAAAGTTCACATCCGTCGACGAGGCATTTCCCGGAACAGTCTGTGCTGTATCAGGGCTTACTCAGACCTTTGCCGGAGAGGGCTTAGGCTGTGAGGAAAACTCACCTACGGCGGTGCTTGAACCTGTTTTATCCTATAAAATAGTCTTACCTGATGGTGTTGATATTACAAAAGCACTTGGCGAGCTTCGTCAGCTTACCGACGAAGACCCTCAGCTTCGTATAATCTGGAACGAACAGCTTCAGGAAATTCACATACGCATTATGGGAGAGGTTCAGCTTGAGGTTCTACAAAGATTAATTTTTAAACGCTTTGGAATGAATGTCACATTTGAGCAGGGCGGTATTGCATACAAAGAAACAATAGCCGCACCGGTTGAAGGTGTCGGGCATTACGAGCCGCTACGCCACTACGCTGAGGTTCATCTTCTTCTCGAGCCTGCAGAATCAGGCTCAGGAATAAATTTCTACTCAGATTGCAGTGAGGATTCTCTTGACCGAAACTGGCAAAGACTTATACTTACTCACTTAGAAGAAAAACAGCATATAGGTGTTCTGACAGGCTCACCGATAACCGATATGAACATAACGCTTATTGCAGGACGAGCTCACCAGAAGCATACTGAGGGCGGTGATTTCAGACAAGCAACCTACCGTGCTGTAAGACACGGTTTAAGATGCGCTCAAAGCGTTCTTTTGGAGCCATGGTATGATTTCAGATTAGAAGTACCTCAGGAATTTACAGGCCGTGTCATGACTGATATTCAGCAAATGTGTGGAGAATTTAATCCACCTGAAGCAAACGGTGACACTACCGTTATCACCGGCTCTGCACCGGTTTCTGAAATGAACGGCTATCACAGCACACTCACTTCATTCACAAGCGGACGTGGGCGGCTTATATGTCTTTTAAAAGGCTATGAGCCATGTCACAATACAGAAAAAGTAATTGAAGAAATAAATTATAACTGTGATTCTGACCTTGAAAACACTGCCGATTCCGTATTCTGCTCTCACGGTGCAGGTTTTGTTGTTAAATGGGATGAGGTCAGAAATCATATGCACATAGATACAGGAATAAGCTTTGAAGAAGAGGATATTGAAGAACAACCCGAACAGATAGTATCTTCAAAAAGCAATATTACTGCAGATGACAACGAGCTTATGCGTATTTTTGAGCGAACCTACGGAGCAGTTAAACAGCGAAACACTCATACCGTTATGAAAACTCAGAAAATTCCGAAATACAAAAAAGCGGCACCTATTCCGACAGTTCCCGAATATCTTCTTGTTGACGGATATAATATAATTTTTGCATGGGAGGATTTAAAGGAAATTGCAAAGGATAATCTTGAAGCCGCAAGAGGTGCATTAACTGACAGATTATGTAATTACAGTGGTTTTAAACAATGTGAGCTTATTCTTGTTTTTGATGCATATAAAGTAAAAGGAAATATCGGCGAAGTTGAAAAGGTCAACAATATAAGCGTTGTATATACCAAAGAAGCTGAAACAGCTGATATGTATATAGAAAAAACAGCACATGAGCTTGGCAGAAAATGTCGCGTGCGTGTTGCCACATCAGATGCTCTTGAGCAGCTTATAATCTTAGGAAGCGGAGCTGTACGTGTTTCTGCAAATGAATTTAAAAAAGAGGTTGAGGACACAGAAGAACAAATACGAGAAATACTAAAACAGCAGGGAAATTAATCCTCCCTGCTGTTTTCTAGGGTGTGTGAGATTTTTTCTGTAAATTCAATTTTTCTATGATAAAATATTCGATTTTTAGGGCAGGAACAGCCACGTTTTGGCTTTTCTGCCTTAGCTATAATATAGCACGAATTTTACGCCATGTCAAGGGCGGTCTCG